>NZ_JBGEVE010000002.1:178988-328596 GCF_048514265.1 Actinomyces sp. SKVG-SVH-4(1)
AAGTAGGGATCGAAGATGTGCGCACGGATGCCTTCCGCCACCCCGGGCCCGGAGTCGCTCACGACGAGGCTCAATGACGAGTCATCGTTGAGCCTAGCGGCAGCGATTACCTTCCGCTCAGCTCCCTTCCGCTGAGTGGAGGTCCAGTAGATGGCGTTCTGGATGAGATTGATGAGGACCGTCAACAGTTCACCTTCGTCGACTTTCACAGCGACTGGATCGCCCTCTCGAACCAGTTCGACGCCGCGGTCGTTAGCTTCCTGCCGGAATATGGAGAATGCTTTGTCGATGACGTCGCTGGCGTTGATCTCCTTGGGTCGTCCCCGCTTGCGACCGCCGAATGGCTCTATCTGTTTGAAGAGAGAGGAGAGGAGATCGGCTTGGACCGCTGTGTCCGACATGGCATCCGTAGCGATCGCGATTTTCTCGCTGCCCGTAAGGCTCTTCTTGCTGAGGTCGCGGGTACCGAACCGCGCGATGTTCTTGAGGCGTGTCACGAGGGTGCGACCGTCGTGTAGGACGCGATCGATGAGTGCGCCGAGGGTGGCGAGTCGGGAGTATCGCGACAGGACGTTCTGAACCTCGGCTACTCCTTCTTGGATGTCGCGGTTCTTGTCCTCGATGAGTCCGATGAGGCGCTTGTCTCCAGGGTAACTCTGGGCCAGAGCGGTACGAACCTCCCCGAGGTCGAAGCGCTCGAACAGCCCGCCCTTGCTTTCGTCTGGTCCCTTCTTGGGGTGACGCGCGGTGTACCGGCGCGTTTCTAGTTCATTAAGCGCAGCTTTGACGAGCGTCTGGAGGTCAGAGTAAGCGGTTCCGGCAAGGATGCCCTCTCGGTTCGACTGGTCCTTGAGCCCTTCGTTCTTGTCGGCGCCAATGAAAACGTGCCCGATAATCTGATTGTTTGATAGGCGGCGCGTTGGGGCCTGGACACGCCTTAGGTCGAGTCCAAGCCAGTCGTCGCCGCTTTCACCGAATGGCAGGACTCGAAAGCCATCTCGGTAGATACTGACACCGGCCACTTCGCTGAGTGTGTCGCGGAAGCCCTTTAAGTCCTTCGCGCTGGGCGCTGCGCCCTCTGCCTTGGTCTCCTGGAGGGTCCGTTGAATGGCAGTCTTGTCTCGGTCCCAAACGTTGATTTCGAAGTCGAAGGGTCCTGCCTGCGGGGAGCGCTTCTCATCGGTCCACAACTGCTTAACGCCGATATCCTCCTCATCCTTTTCCAACGGAGGATCCTGTTGTGTGTAGCGAAGCGTTGCGGTCCCGTGGGCATCCACCGAGCCAGTGAGGCTGTAATGAGGTGTCTGGAGATCAGACGAAGGCTCGATAGGACCCGCAAGGTCTTCGAGGCCTTCCTCGACGTCGACCAGTTCCAGGATCACCTGGAAGTCCGGCTCGGCGTCTTCTGCGCTTGCGAGGCTTGGGATTGTTCCCGGACGGGGCCGTATCAGCCGTGTCAGCGCTGTGCGTAGGTCGAGAAGATCATCGCGATCCCAGGCGCGAGAAAGGCGGTCAATCTGGACCACCGTCCCCCGGCCGTGATGCCACGTCTCGTTCTAAGCTGCGGAGAAGGTGTCAACGGCCGTGCCGGAGTCAGAGAAGACGTCGGGTGCTCCGACTTCCCAGGCGACCTCGATCTGATCGAGGTACGCGTCTTCGCGATCGAAGTCCGTCCAATCGATCAGGAGCTTGACCTCGTCGGTGTTAGTCATCCGCGTGACGAGCATCATCTCATGACCGAGCCGAGCTGCGGCGAGTCGACCAATGCCCTTCTCGCCGAGCACCCGTCGGCCCCCGGCGCTGCGAGGGCGTCGCCTCTTGGTGTCGGTCGCTATGTCGAGCCATGAGCGCTGGAGTGTGGCAACGTCCATACCGTGGCCGTCGTCCCATACCTCGATGCGACCTTCCGCTTCCTCCAGCGGACCGTGGAAACGGATGAGAACGACGCTGGCGTCTGCGTCGTAAGAGTTCTTGACCAGTTCGATTACGGCGACCTTGTCGCTGCTGATCAGGTCGCTGCCGAGTGTCCGGAGCAGGCGCGCCTTGGGGCGGAGCGCACCACTGCCCGAGGGCTCATGGTTCGTGGTCTGCTGGACATGGGCGCTCATGAGACTCGCTCTTCCCTCGACTCTGCTGGTTGCGTAGTGGTGGGGTCGAGGATTCGGGCTCGTGCCTCGGAAACGGCGATCGCACGGATTGCGGACATCCGCAATGCAGCTTCGTCGCCGGTGGAGACCAACTGGGCGAGAGCAACTTTGATGTCAGTGCGCAGCCCAGTGTGCCCTTCGGGTAACTCCATCAGGAGGGTCACGACCTTGCTGACGTGTTCGTTGACAAGAAGCACGTTGCCGCCACGTAGTAGCGAAAACACGCGGTGCTGTGCGTCGCCGAGCATGGCTGCAACGCGCGGTGTCCAGTCGACCGATGGGCTCTCGCGTACAATATCTCGAAGCTGTCTTACGGCGTCCTTACGAGTCCTGCTGAGCGCATGCACATCTATGTGCTGGAGCGACTCGATGGAAAGGTCTGGAACGCCTCGGAGTGGTTCCATCAATAGCCTGGCGGTTGCGGCGGGAATTCGGTGGATGTCAAGCAGCGCGGCGACCGCGGCGGCAGCAGCGGTCATGTCGGGCCCGGGGTAGAGCCACCATGCGGTCTTTCTTTGCTCGTCGGCCCACAGCAACAGCCTCCGACGCAGATTGGGAAGCCTGGGCTGCTCTTGACGTGGCTCCGCAAGGGGCAGGATCGCCTCTGCAACTGTCCGCCCCAGTGCCGGTGGGACTGCGTTGCCGATCTGCCGGAAGGCGTCGCTGCGGGTTCCTGCGAAGCGGAAACTGTCTGGGAAAGTCTGGATACGTGCCGCTTCGCGGACGGTGAGTGTGCGGTGTTCCTCCGGGTGGATGTACCAGTAGCCGTCTTTAGCGATGTGAGCGGTGATGGTCCTGCTGAGATCGTCCCAGTCGAGGCGCTTATACTTATCGTTGAAAGTGTCGGAGCGGTATCGGCGCAGGCGCTCAGGGAGGTCTGAGTACATGGTCGAGGAGGTCATGAGCTTGAACGCCTCGCGGTCATCGTCCCGCACCGGACGCGTCATGTGGTCGTAGACGACGTTCACGTCGTCATCACGAAGAGTCTTGGCCAGTGCACTGGATGGTCGACCCGTGTAGGGCAGCTCGCGCGCGCCGGTTGTGCCGTCGAGCGAAGGAAGGTCCTCGATCGCATCACGGACGGTGGGGCGGTGCCCCGTTGGGGCCGGCCAAGCCGGCAGAGCCCCGTCGTTTCGTGCTTGGAGGATGAATCGCTTACGGTGCTGTGGCACTCCGTGGCGCCATGCGTCAAGAAGTCGGTAGTCGACTACGTATCCAGCGCTTTCCAGGATGTTGGCGATCGCTCTGATGACGGCGAGGTCGTCACCGATAGCCATGTCGGGCACATTCTCCATGAGAACCGCTCGAGGTTTCAGCGCGAGGACAACATCGATGAACGAGCGCCACAACTCCTTGCGTGAGTCGACCTCATCGCGAACGCCATCCTCGATAAGACTGCGAATCTTCGCCCGTCCGGCACGGCTGAAGGGCTGGCAGGGCGGACCTCCGGCGACGAGGTCGATCCCGAGCGGGCGGAGCCGCTCAATGAGTTCAGTCACCTGTGTTTGATCGGCCATGTCGACTTCTAGCGCTTGGCCCCGGAAGTTGGCTCGATGCGTCTCCAGTGCCGCCGTATCGTGATCAACTGCGGCAACGACGGTCCAGCCTGCCGCTTCGACACCAGCGCCGAGGCCGCCAGCTCCCGAGAACAGATCGACGGCGAGGGGGCGTCCAGACAATCTCTCCAGTCGACACCACCCATCGAAACTGTCGTCGTCCGGAGCGTCTGCGTGCCTACGGAGGACGAGCGGTGCTGAGCGCTCCAGCTTCACTGCGTATGCTGCCAAGCTCCAGCGCTCCTTAACTGTTAACTGCATAGATGTCTGTATTTAGGGTAACACGACCAAGATGGTCGTGGCACGCGGCTCGCCGAATCGACACGCCACCTGCTCCCACTTTACCGGTACGCGAATGCGGGCGTAGTTGACCTACGCCGTAGCGGATCGCTGAATCTGGTCCGGCCCGACCGGTCTGACCCCGGATACTCGGGTCACTCGGCCGTCTGCGGACGCAACCCATTCGTGCCTCTTCGTTGATACGGGAGGCCATCGACCGCAGCTTCTCGTGTTCCCAGAGGCACAGCGCAGCCCATCCTCGATCTGCAAGAGGCGCGGCGTCTCCGTTAGCTGGTCTGCTTCGTGCAAGCGAGGAGGCAGTTGATGTCGTCGGCGAGGATGGTTTCTGGGCTGATGTGGTGTTCGCGGCGGAGGCGAGCGTAGGTGGGGCCTTGCTCAGCATCGATCGGAGCGTGTTTCTCGTTGGGGGCCATGGGGGACGGTGAGCGCGCTGCCGATCACCAGGTTCGACAAGCTGTAGGCCGCCCCCAGCGGGTCCTCCGCCCCTACTTGTTCGAGTAGCAGGCACATGCGTTCGGAGAGGTGGATGTAGGCGGGTCCGCGAGTGGGCCTACGCTCACACCTACACCAGCCAGACCCAGCGCGAGGCCGCCTACCAGACCCGGCTCCACCACTACAACTACCATCGACCCCACACCGCCTGCCACAGCCAGCCTCCTGCCACCCGCGTCCCAGCACACGTCACCAACGTCATGACCTCATACACCTAGACGCCCTGAGAATGGCCGTCTGGCAGCGGAAACGAGCCGGTGCTGACCTGACGGGCCTAGTGCACCACTTACGACCGAGGGGCGCAGTACAGGTCCATCCGCTACGGGCAGGCCCTGTCCGAGGCCGAGGCAGTCGCCTCTGTAGGCTCTAAGGGGGATTCTTACGACAATGCTCTGGCCGAGGCGCTCAACTCGCTGTACAAGGCCGAGCTGATCCGTAACCAGGGCCCTTGGGAGGACATCGACGCCGCCCGTGCTCGCCACCGCCGAGTGGGTCCACTGGTACGGGCACCACCCGGCCACACTCCGCCATCGGGATGTGAACCCCCGCCGAGCACGAAGCCGCCTGGGCACCCGACCGCCACCGCCACGAACAATCACAACCGGCAACCACCGGCACCAGATAAACCAGCCTCCACAAAACCCGGGGCTTGACACCTATGCCCCAGCGCATACGGTCGCACCGCAGGCCGCCAGCCGCGGGATGGTGTCACTGCTGGCGACTTTTAGGAGCACCCCTGGCCGATAACGTCGCGCCCTGGCACACATATGCGCAGGTCAGAGCAACACAGGCCCGGGCACACCAGCCGACGGCCACCCTAAAAGTCGCCAACCGTGACACCCAGGGCCCCATCCCACCGCCGAGACCCCCACTCAGTCCCGGATGGCGGCGCGCCTGGCTCCTAGGACCGCTGCCCCCATCGCCACCGAGCCGATGAGCAGGCTCAGGAGGCCGATCTCCAGCCAGCGTTCGGGGAACTGGTGAGCGATACTCATCCAGCCCCAGGGGGCCAGCCTCCACAGCCAGGTGGCTGCCAGGACCTCGTTACCGCCGATGAGCAGCCCCATGATGACCAGGATGATGTTGAGGACGATCGCCACAACGATCCGGGTACTCAGGGCCACCGCCAGGCTGACGGCCGCGATCATGAAGGCAACGGCCGGCATCACCATGACCCCGTAGACCGAACCGGTCACCGCCGGCAGGTTCGGGTCGGTGCGGGTCAACGTGTCACCCAGGACTGTCATAACCCAGGAGGCGACCAGGACCGGGATGAGGAAGAACCCACTCAGCACCGCAGCTGAGGTCAGGATGGTCCCGGCACCTCGGCGGGTGATGAGCGCGCGCCAGGCAGGTTGGAGACGTCCCCACACCGTAATGCCGACGAGGGCTGCGGCAACCGGCACTCCCATGAGCTCAAGGAAGCTCTGCCCGTACTTTGGTGGGTACACGGCGTGGAGGACCCCCAGGAAGGCGAGCAGCAGGACCGCCAGGACCACCCACACGATCCAGGGCAGAACGCCGGCCATCGCCAGGACGGCACTGCGCGGCCCGGGAACACGGGCCATGCGGGTGGTGGGCGTGGCTCGACGAATCGGGGTGCTTTGGGGTCGCGCGCCTGGGGCCTGCTCCGGTGACTGCACCGAGACGGTCTCCGACTGATCGTCAACGGCATCCCTTCCGCCAGGAAGCAGCCTGCTGAGCCGGGAAACCGACGACGCCGAGGCCCCAGCACCACCAGAAACCCCACAGAGTACGGCCAGTCCGACGCCGGCCAGGGTCAGGCCGATCGTCAGCAGGAACCCGGGCAGGAGCGGGTAGCCCCACACCGGTGAGTCCGCCTCAAGCAGCACGCTGCTGCCGTGAACACCCAGCAGGGGCAATGGGACCCTCGCCGTCCAGGCCCACGGGAGCATCCACCAGTCGCTCCGCTCGGCCTGGACCACGCCCGCCACGGACCAGACGAAGCCGAGGACAGGGGCGACCCCTACGGAAACAACTCGCAGCACGTGGAAGGCTGCCATGCCCCAGGCGCAGGCGCCGGTGACGACGATCCACATGTAGGTGGCGAACAGCAAGTACCGGTCCCACGGACCCCAGCCGTTGCCGACGATCAGGGCGTGCCCCACCACCGGGGCGACCAGCGCCACCTGGCAGACCAGTGCGGACAGGCTCAGGACCACGAGGCGGGCACCCGCCACCCGGCGCGGCGCGACGGCACGCCACGCCGTCCCACCCTGACGCCACCGCTGCTCACGCCACTGAGCCATCGCCCCGGTCAGCAGCCCCAGAGGCACCGCGAAGCCCCCGGCATACATGTGCATCCACGCCAGGGCATTGCCGTTCCACTGGAGCTCCGTAACCACTCCTGAGGAGATTGAGGCATTCGCCAGGATGATGGTGTGAACGGTGAAGATGAGAGTCGCCCCGATCACGCCCCAGGTGAAGGTGCGCCGACTGCGGGTGACCTCGGCGCGCACCAGGTCCCACAGGCCTACTCTCACCTTTGCCGTCCCCTGTGCCTTCACTCGGGTCTGCGGCTGCACAACGGAACTCATGCGCGCACCCCCGTCCCGACGCGGCGTCCGCTTCCGGTGACTGCCGCCAGAAATGCCGCCTCCATGGCCCGTTCGTCATCGGCGTCGGCGAAGTCGGCCAGCGGCCCCTCGTAGACGAGGCGCCCGGTCGCCAGGACCCCGACGTCGTCACTCATGCGGGCGATCTCCCCGAGCTGGTGGCTGGAGACAACGACAGTGCGTCCCTCGTCAGCCAGGTTCCGCACGAGATCGCGCAGCTCGATAATGCCCTGAGGATCCAGTCCGTTCTGGGGCTCGTCGAGGATGAGGACCTCCGGGTCGGTCAGAAGTGCCATAGCCAGGGACAGACGCACCTTCATGCCCGTGGAGAAGGAGCCGGCACGCTTTCTGCCGACTCCAGTCAGCCCGACACGCTCCAGGAGCGGGGCGATGGCCTGCGGCGAGGTACCGGTCAGACGGCAGTGGACGAGCAGGTTGCGTCGCGCGGACAGCTGGGGGAAAAGGGCAGGCCCGTTAATGGAGGCCCCCACCTGGGCCAGGCTGCGACGGGAGAAGGGAGCGCCCTGGATCTCCACACGCCCGGCGTCGGGTGTGAGCAGCCCCAGGGCGATGTTGAAGGCGGTCGACTTGCCCGCCCCGTTGAGACCGAGCAGCCCGTAGACACGGCCGGGATAGGCTGACAGGTCCAGATCGGTGAGGACCTTCTGGCGGCCGAAGGACTTCGAGACCCCCGTCAGTCTCAGCCCGGGGGTGTGACCGGCGCCGTGGGTGGGGGAGGGGTGAGGTGATGCTGTTGTGGTGGCTGTCATGGCCCCATGCTCGTGCGCACCAGCACCTCAACGGATCCCCACCAGGGATACAGTCCGCATCCGCTCCCACACTCCCGTCTCCTCCCTGGGGAGGAGAGCTACCGCGGCTGGACGAGTCCCGTGGTCAGGGCGTAGATGACGAGCTCGACCCGGTTGTGGCAGCCGGTCTTGCCCAGAATTGTCTTGACATGGGACTTGACCGTCGACTCGGCGACATGGAGCCGCTCACCGATACTGGCGTTACTCAGCCCCTGGCACACCAAAGCGAGCACGGCGTCCTCCCGAACGGTGAGAGCCTCGTAGGGACCCGACGGCGCCCCCACAACGGGCACGGCCCCATCGGTCGGTGCCGACGGGGAGGCCGACGACGGCGGGGCACCAGGTCCGGTACCTGCATCAAGGTGCGCCAGAACGGTTCCGGTGACGGCCGGATCCAGCCAGGACCCTCCGCCGGCAACGACACGGATCGCCTCCAGCAGCGTCGTCGGCTCGGCGTCCTTGAGGAGGAAGCCGTGGGCGCCGGCACCCAGGGCCGCCAGGACGAGATCCTCATCGTCGAAGGTGGTGAGGACCAGAACCCGCAACGAGGCAGTGGCCGGTGCGGCACGCAGCTCGCGAATGGCACTGATGCCGTCCAGGACCGGCATCCGCAGATCCATGAGCACCAGATCGGCCTCTCCGTGGGAACCGGAGGCTCGAGTGGTCAAGCCGTCGATGGCCTGACGCCCGTTGACGGCCTCCAGAACCACCTCCATGTCGGGCTGTGCGGCCACGAGAGCACTGAAGGCGCTGACCAGCAGCGGCTGATCGTCGACAACAGCCACCCTGATAACACCGGTCGTCCTGGTCGTCATCTGCAGTCTCCTGATTCTGTCTCGCCGGCGGTCATGGCGCTCGCGGGCAGCTCGAGCGGCGCCACCGGGAAGTCGACATCAATGGTGAAGAAGCTGTGGTCCCCGTTGTTGTGGATGCCGTGGGTCATGGTTCCGCCCACGAGCCTGAGCCGCTCCTCGAGGCCGACGAGTCCGCTGCCACCGAAGGGGGAGTGCTCTGCGACGTCCGGCACCGGGTTGGCGACGTGAAGGTGGCAGGAGTCCTGCGACAGTGTCAGGCTCAGCTCGATCTGGCCGGTTCCGTGCCTGACGGCGTTGGTGAGGGTCTCTCCTACCAAACGCACGAGGGTGAGGCGTTGTATCGCAGACCACGCCGAGTTGCACCGCTCCAGGACCTCCGGTTCGGGAAGAACGGCGCTGATCCGGCTCCCCGAGCTGCGGGTCGTCTCGATGAGGGCCGGAATGGTCCGCAGGTCCGCCAAGGGAGTGATCTCGCCGGCGTCGGAGCGCAGCACGGAGACGAGCTGGCGCACGGAGGCCAGGGAGGCATCGGCGGTGTCACGCACCGTGGTCAGCGTGCTGCGCAGCCGTTCCTCGCCGCCCAGGGCCAGGCCGGTGGCGGCCTGCACCTTGATCGTGGTGAGGCTGTGGCCCACCAGGTCGTGGAGCTCTCGGGCTAGGCTGAGGCGCTCGGCCGCAACCGCCTGGGCCGCGGCGATGCCGACGTCGAGGGCCTGGCTCTCGGCGATCCGGCGCCGGGAGGAGGCCAGCAGGTAGGTGAGTACCACGGCACCGACGAAGACCAGGCTGGAGAGTGCTCTGACCAGGAGGATGGTTCCGTCCCAGCCGGAGCCTGTCGTCGGGTCGGCGTCTGATTCGTAGGGCGGGGTGTAGGAGGCGAGGGTAACGGGGTTGACCAGGGCGCCGGCCAGAGCCAGCAGGAGTGCCGCCGTGCCCCAGCGCCGGTCAGGCTCCCAGCGGGTGACGGTGTAAAGACTGGTGATCGCCGTGGCGATGATCGGGTTGAGGCCGAGGTTGACGGGGGAGAGGACCACGAGGATCGCGTAGGCCGCCAGCAGGGCGTAGGTCGCGATGAAGGAGACACGCAGGAGACGCAAACGTCCGAACTGCGTCAGCGCCAACGCCAGACACAGGGCGAAGTCCGCAACATAGATGGCATAGCCGCCGAAGCGCAGGATGAAGGTGACCGACTCCAGTGCGAAGGCGAGGAAGACGATCCCCAGGGCGAGATCCACGACCGGGATCGAGTAGTGTGCCCAGCGACCTCCTCGTCCCGGCACCATGCGGTGACGGGCCTGCCAGTCGTAGGCCGCTGACAGACTCGCTGTCGTCGGCAGCACCGCGCTGCGGGCCGTCGCGCCCGGTTGGCCGTCGCGATCAGCCATGTGCCGTTCCTTCGTCAAGGATCTGGCGCGCGTGGCGACCGGCCGCCGCTGCGGCGATGAAGGCGGCTGCATCCTCATCCAAACCTCGTCGCATGGTGGACAGCCTCACCCCGGTCTGCGCCTCCGCCTCCCGCAGCAGCTCCAGGAGCCCGTCGGCGGGGACCTCGACGAGTCGGTGCTGCCCGGCGCCCGGCCGGGGCGCGCACAAGGCCTCGGCCTCCTGACGCACTTGCACCCCCAGCGGCCCCTCCAGGTTGGGGACAACGACATCGGCCCCCGCCAGTGCGACTCGTCCGTAAGCCGTCATCGAGTGGTGGGACACGCCCCGGTGGCGGGCGCGGGCATCGGCCTGGGAGACACGCAGGCAAGCCACCGGGTGTCCGCTCAGCGTGGCGATGGCGTTGATCGCGTCCCCGCAGGCCACCCCGGAGAAGCCCCAGGGCGTCTCGGTGCCCAGGTTCCCGGGCCCCTGAATGACGACGGCGGCATCGGCGTGCAGGACGTGACGGGCCGCCAGGAGCGCGTTGTGAACGCTGACCGCCTCAATGTCACCGCCCCAGGCCTGCCCGGCCGTGATGGTCCCGGTCAGCCACCCGGCATGGCTCAGGGCGGCAACGACACGTGAGTAGGCCAGGGGCAGGGCCCCGCCGTCGGTCATGATGTAGACGACGCGCGGCTGCTCCCGGCTGTCGAGGGAGCGCAGCCCGGCGAGCACCGCCGGCAGGCTCGAGTGCAGGTCAGCAACCACCACCGGCATCCCCTCCAGATGGAGGCTGCCGATCGGCTGGGACAGCAGGCCGTGGTGGGCCGTGCCCTGCTCGTCAACTCCGGTGACCATCACCTGGTCCGGCATGTAGCGGGCCTTGACGAGGTGCCCCTCGCGCGGAGGATCGGGGGGCAGGACGTCGAGGCGAGAGCTGACCATGGCGTGCCCGCCCGTGCCCAGGGCGCGGTCGAGGGCTGAGACCTCCAGCCTCACCCGCTCGGCGGCGCCGGGCAGCCCGGTGAGGGCCTCGTAGGCGACCGCGCGGATCCGCTGGCCGGGCAGCAGGCCATCCGCACCATTCGGGGCTCCGACGATCTCCACGTCCAGCTCGGCGCAGGATCGCCCCGCGGGTCCCCATGCCGTCCTGGTCCCGGTCACTACGCCGTCGCGCCACATCATGGCGGCAGACTATCCGGGCGCGCGCGCCACCAGCCGCAGGCCACCGGATTCTCCTAGGCTGGGGCACCGTGAGCCAGCCGACCCGTAGCACCGAGGAACGCCTGGTGAGCCTTCTACTCACCTTGCGCAACACCACCACCGGTCTCACTGCCGAGGAGCTCGTGGCCAGTGTGCCGGGATACGGCTTGGCGGACCCCTCCACGAATCCGCTCTCGGCTCGCCGCAAGTTTGAGCGGGACAAGGACACGCTGCGCGAGCTCGGTATCGAGGTGACCACCACCGGACGCCCCGAGGAGCCCCGGTACCGGGTCATCGAGGAGGACTACACCCTTCCCCCGCTGCACCTGAGCGCCGAGCAGGCCGCCTGCCTGAGCCTGGCCGCATCCGCATGGCGCGACGGCGATCTTCCCGCCACGGCCCGGCGGGCCCTGACCAAGCTGCGCGCCGTCAGTGAGGGAACGACCGGGGGCGGCTCCGCCAGCCTGCCGGCCCTCACCGCGGACCTGTCCGGTGAGGAGATCCCCGAGGAGCTCATCACCGCGGTCGACGAGCGCCGCCTGGTCACCTTCGACTACGTCTCGGCCCGCTCGGGCAGCACCCGGGCCCGCACTGTCGAGCCGCACCACCTGCGCCTGGCCGAGGGCGCCTGGTACCTCGACGCCGTCGAGCCGGCAGGTGCCCACAGCCCAGACGCCAGCAGACAACCGGAGGAAGCGGAAGGAACCGCCGTCAGGCTGCTGACCTTCCGACTGGCTCGCATCACCGGCTCAGTCACCGTCCATGGGAGCCCCGGAGCCTTCACCCGGCTTCCCGCCAAGGCGCCCAGCCGCCGGCGCGCACTGCTCGCCGCCCTGCCGGGGCGGGCTCTGGGACTGCGCCTGGCCGGGGCCCACCTCGATCCGGTTCAGGCCCTGCAGGCAGAACTGCCTGCTCTGCCCGCGCACCTGGAAGGCCGTGATCTCATCGCTGTCGAGTACGAGGATCCCTTCTCCTTCGCCGGGACCGTGGCCGCTCTTGGCGACGCGGTTGTCGTTCTCGTCCCTGACTCCTTGCGCCAGGCGGTCCTGTCCCACCTGCGCGGCGCCGCCGGGCTTGCGGCGCAGGAGGGGGAGTGACGATGGCGCGCGTATCCGCCTCCGACCAGCTCACGCGACTGCTGGCGCTGCCCGCCTGGGTTGCGGAGCACCCCGGCGTGACCGTCGCGGAGGCCGCCGAGCACTTCGGCGTCACCCGGGCCGTCATTGAGCGCGACGTCAACACGCTGTGGGTCTCCGGCTTGCCCGGCGGCATGCACGGGGACCTTGTGGACTTCAACGCCGCGGACTTCGAGGCCGGGCGCCTGCGCCTGTCCGAGCCGCTGGGGCTGGACCGCCCGGTTCGGCTCACCCGGCAAGAGGCGATCTCTCTGCTCATGGCGCTCAGGGTGCTCGCCGACCTCCTGGCCGACGACGAGGCCTCCGCACCCGTCATCGCCTCCACCCAGCAGGCGGTGACCGCCCTGCTCAGCTCTAGCGCCTCCTCCGAGGACTCCGACGCGCGCGTCGATCCGGGAACCGTCACCACCACCGGCCCAGGGCCCGCACACGCAGGACGTTCCAGCCGTACGTCCCGGATCCTGGCCGTTGTGCGCTCCGCCCTACAGGACAGAAGGCGCCTCCACCTGGTCTATGTCTCCGCCACCGACACCCCTTCGGAGCGAGACGTCGATCCCATCACCCTGGAAAGTGATGGATCACATATGACGCTGGTGGGCTGGTGCCTCAGTGCCCAGGCCGAGCGCAGCTTCCGCCTGGACCGGATCACCTCGGCTGAGGCGCTCGACGCCCCGTCCGTGCGGCATCGCGCCTCACGCAGGACGAAGCAGGCCACGGCCGATCACTATGCGGGCAACAAACCTCGTGCCACGCTGGTTCTCCAACCGACGGGCCGTTG
Source organism: Actinomyces sp. SKVG-SVH-4(1) (assembly GCF_048514265.1). Lineage (NCBI taxonomy): Bacteria > Bacillati > Actinomycetota > Actinomycetes > Actinomycetales > Actinomycetaceae > Actinomyces > Actinomyces sp. SKVG-SVH-4(1). Next base: position 192,166 of record NZ_JBGEVE010000002.1, read on the forward strand.
GCTCGCCGAGCAGGTCCCGTGCCTCTCCCAGGAGGAGACCGGGGACGGCAACCTTAGGGTGGTCGTTGAGGGACGCGATCGCTCCTGGCTCATCGGCCTGGTCCTCTCAGCGGGTCGCCATCTCGTGGCGGTGGAGCCCCCGGAGCTCGCCCAAGAGGCGGCAGCAGCAGCTAAACAGGCTCTGACCTCATACGACTGCTGAGCCTTGTCCCGTCCGCCTTGGGGAGAACCGTCAGCACCCTCGTTCTGAGGCTCCCGCCAGGGAGGCTACACTCAGCCCGTATCGATAGCCCCTACCACAAGGAGCAGCGCCGTGAACCTCTTTAAGCCGTCGCACATCATCTTCCTTCTCATCGTCGTCATCCTGCTGTTCGGCTACAAGAAGCTGCCTGACATCGCCCGCAGCGTGGGCCAGTCCATGAAGGTCTTCAAGAAGGAGGTCAAGGAGCTGCGCGACGACGACTCCAAAGACTCCCAGGCTCAGATTCAGCAGCCGCAGGAGGGCACCTACTACACCGAGCCCACCCAGTCCGGCCAGACCACTCAGAGCGCCGAGGGCTCATCCCAGAAGTGATGTCATCCGGCCAGAGCCGGTGACCTGCAGATGAAGGAGGCCGCGGTGCCCAAGCTCCCTCAGATCAAGCGATCGAGGCGCAAGGACAACCCCGAGGCGCGCATGTCCATCGGGGACCACCTGCGCGAGCTGCGCCAGCGTCTCTTCGTCTCCGCCGCGGGCGTCATGGTGATGACGGTCGTCGGTTACCTGGTCTACGAGCGGGCCTTCGCCCTCATCACCCGCCCCATCGAGCAGGCCAATGCCAAGGGCGCGCACCTCACCTTGAACTTCGACACGATCCTGGCCTCCTTCGATATGAAGCTCGAGGTGTCGATCTGGCTGGGAGTTCTGCTGTCCTCACCGTTGTGGATGTACGAGTTCTGGGCCTTCGTGGGACCGGGCATGACCCGCAAGGAGAAGGCCTACACGTGGGCCTACGGCACGGCCGGCCTGTTCCTCTTCCTGGCCGGCGCGGGCCTGGGGATCTGGGTGATGCCGCACGCGGTCTCCATCCTCACCAGCTTCATCCCTGACGGCCCCACTGCCGGAGTGATCGGGGCGAATCTCTACCTGTCCTTCGTCATGAGGCTGGTCCTCGTCTTCGGGATCGCCTTCCTCCTGCCCGAGCTCCTCGTCGCCCTCAACATGCTCGGGCTCATGCAGGGAAAGACCATGCTCAAGGGCTGGCGCTGGGCCATCATGGGCATCGTCACCTTTATGGCCATTGCCAACCCGCTGCCGGATCCATGGTCGATGGTCTTCATGTCCGTTCCCATTGCCGGCCTGTACTTCCTGGCCTGCTTCATTTCCATCAGGCATGACAAACGGGTGGAAAAGAAGCGCGCTGAGCTCGATGCTGAGCTTGAGGCCGCCCTGGCTGAGTAGCCGGGTGCTTCACCCCGTCCCTGCCTGACTTGTCCCACCTTTTCCTTCGATGCGTATCGCTCTGCTGTCCAACCCCTCTTCGGGACGAGGACGTCATGCGGCCGCCGACGACGTCGCCCGCCGGATCCTCACCGAGGCCGGTCACGAGGTCCTCCACGTGCGTGGCAGCTCCTACGAGCAGGCGCGTGACGCAGGACGGGCCCTCCTGGGGGACGGGCCGCATCGGAATGTTGAGGCACTGGTGGTCGTCGGCGGGGACGGCATGGTCCACCTGGGGGTGGATATCGTCGCCACGACGGGCGTGCCCCTGGGCATCGTGGCCACCGGCACCGGTAACGACATCGCCCGGCACTTCGGTCTGCCCAGCAGGGATGTAGCGGCCTCCGCCCGCCTCATCAACCAGGCGCTGTCCGGGAAGGGCGCCATCACGGCGGTGGACGCGATCTACGCCTCCCGCCCCGACGGCACTCTGCTCGCCCCGCAGCGTCGCTGGTCCCTGGCCGTGGTCAGCGCCGGGGTGGACGCCGCCGTCAACGCCCGCGCCAACACCCTCTCCTGGCCGGCCGGCGAAGGACGTTACGTGCGCGCCTTCACCGCCGAGCTCGCGACGCTGGCGCCTTACGGTTACCGGGTCACCACCGACGAGGGCACCTGGGAGGGGCCGGCGCTTCTGCTGGCGGTGGCCAACACCCGTTACGTCGGCGGCGGCATGGACCTGGCGCCCCAGGCCGACCCCACTGACGGCCTGCTGGAGGTGCTGCGTCTGGATCCCGTGGGCCGCACCCGCCTGCTCGCCCTCTTCCGCCGGCTCTTCGGCGGCACGCACCTGACCGACCCGGCCGTCCACGTCGAGCGCAGCCGCACCGTCACCATTGAGGCGCTCACTGAGCGAACCGGCCGTGATCGGGGCCTGCGCCCGCCTCCTCATCCCTTCGCCGACGGCGAGCCGCTGGCCGAGCTGCCCCTGTGCCTTGAGGCCGTCCCCGACGCCGTCCGGCTGCTCCTACCGGCTCCGGGCTGATCGGGCCCGTAGGGTGTTGCCATGAGCTCACCAGCCGAGCGCTATGCCGCATCTCGACGTCGTCAGGCCGCCTCCAGCAGTGAGCTCGCCCGCTTCGCCCAGGGCTATGACTTCCCCCTCGACCCCTTCCAGGAGGAGGCCTGCGGCGCCGTCGAGCGGGGAGAGGGCGTGCTGGTCGCGGCTCCAACGGGCGCCGGCAAGACGGTGGTGGGGGAGTTCGCCGTGCACCTGGGCCTGGTCCGGGGGCTCAAGACCTTCTACACCGCCCCCATCAAGGCGCTGAGCAACCAGAAGTACCTCGACCTCGTGGCCCGGCACGGACAGGAGCGGGTGGGGCTGCTGACCGGTGACACCTCCGTCAACCCTCACGCCGATGTGGTGGTCATGACCACCGAGGTGCTGCGCAACATGCTCTACTCGGGCTCGCGTGACCTGGACCGGCTGGGCTTCGTGGTCATGGACGAGGTCCACTACCTGGCTGACCGCTTCCGCGGGCCGGTGTGGGAGGAGGTCATCATCCACCTGCCCGCTGAGGTCCAGGTGATCTCTCTGTCCGCCACGGTCTCCAACGCCGAGGAGTTCGGCGACTGGCTCGGCCAGGTGCGCGGCAGGACCGCCGTCGTCGTCTCCGAGGAGCGCCCCGTCCCGCTGACTCAGCACATGATGGTCGGACGCCGGCTGCTGCCGTTGTACTCCCACCCCGCGGAGGTACCTGAGCAGTCCGACCAGCTCGACCAGTCCGAGCAGACTGACCTGGAGCGGCAGGCGGAGCAGACGGGGCAGCCCCCGCTCAACCCCGAGCTGCTCAAGGCCGTCAAGCAGGCCCGACGTGCCGCCGCCTCCGGCGGCGCTTCCAAGAACAGCTACCGTGTCCGCGGTGGCGGTTCGGCCCGAGGGCCGCAGCCCTGGAAGCGCTCCGCCCGAGGGGGACGGGCGCCTCGCCGTGGCGAGGGGGGAGCCCGTACGGCCAGGTTGAAGCCGCCCTCGCGACTACAGGTCGTCACGGCCCTGGAGGGGGCGCGCCTGCTGCCCGCGATCGTCTTCGTCTTCTCCCGGGCGGGCTGCGAGCAGGCCGTCCACCAGGTGGTCAGCGCCGGCGTGGACCTGACCACCGAGGCCGAGGCGGCCCGAATCCGGGAGGTCATCGAGCGGCGCACGGCTGACATCCCCTCCGGCGACCTGGGGGTCCTCGGCTTCCACTTCTGGGCCCACGCCCTGGAGCGCGGCGTCGCGGCCCACCACGCGGGGCTGCTGCCGGTGTTCAAGGAGACGGTGGAGGAGCTCTTCAGTGCGGGCCTGGTCAAGGTCGTCTACGCCACCGAGACCCTGGCGCTGGGGATCAACATGCCCGCCCGCACCGTGGTCCTGGAGTCGCTGCGCAAGTGGAACGGCTCGGCCCACGTCACCCTCAGCCCGGGGGAGTACACCCAACTGACGGGGCGGGCCGGGCGCCGCGGCATCGACGTCGAGGGCCACGCCGTCGTCCTGGCCGCCGACGACGTCGAGCCGGCCACGGTCTCCTCGCTGGCCTCCCGGCGCACCTACCCGCTGGTCTCCGCTTTCCGTCCGACCTACAACATGGCCGTCAACCTGCTTGAGCGCATGCCGCGCACGCGGGTGCGCGAGGTGCTCGAGCAGTCCTTCGCCCAGTTCCAGGCCGACCGCGGCGTGGTGGAGCTGGCCGCTCAGGCTCGCCGCAAGCGCCGCAGCCTGGAGGGCCTGGAGAAGGACATGACGTGTCGCCTGGGTGACTTCCGCGAGTACGCCTCCCTGCGCCAGGCCATCGCCGACGCCGAGGCGGACCTGTCGCGGGACAAGTCCGCGGCGCGCCGCAGCGAGACGGGGCGGACCATGAGCTCACTGGGACGCGGTGACGTCATCGTCTTCCGCAAGGGGCGACGCCGCCGCCACGGCATCGTCCTGGAGGTCGGTGCCGACCGGACCGGGACCCCCACCATCACGGTGCTGGGGGAGGATGCGCGAGTCGTCGCCCTGACCCCGGACACGGCACCGGACGGGGTGATGCGCGTGGGCGCGCTGCGGGTGGCGGACTCGGTGGACCCGCACCGGCCCCGGGACCGGGACCGGCTCGTTCAGCGTCTGGTCGACGCACTGCGCGCCGGGGACCTGGAAGGGGGCGCTAAGCGCACACGCACCCGCTCCAGCCGCGCGCAGGCCCGCCGCGACAGCGCGATCGAGAACCTTGAGCGCCTGCGCCACGAGATGCGCTCCCACCCCTGCCATGGCTGCCCCGACCGGGAGGAGCACGCCCGGGTGGGCCGCAAGTGGTCCAAGGCCCGGGCCGAGGCCGAGCGCCTTCAACGGCGTATCGAGACCCGCACCGGCACCATCGCCCGCCTCTTCGACGCCGTCTGCGAGGTGCTGCTCGAGCTGGGCTATCTGCACCCTGTGGACCGGGGTCACCCGGAGCGCGAGCTGCGGGTCACCGGTGCCGGCAAGGTGCTGGCCCGGATCTACGCCGAGCGGGACCTGCTCATCGCCGAGTGCCTGCGCACGGGAGTCTTCGAGGACCTCAGCGCCGCGGAGCTGGCCGGGGCACTGAGCGCCTGCGTCTATGAGCCGCGACTGAGCGCACAGTCGATCGGGCTGCCCGTGGCGCCCGGCTCCAGGCTCGGCCAGTGCCTGCGCGCGCAGCTGGGGGTCTCGCACCGGATCCACGACCTGGAGTCCCTGGCCCGCATCGAGGCCTCCTCGGGCGCGGAGCCGGCACTGGCCGGGGCCGTCCAGGCCTGGTGCGATGGCGCGCAGCTGGCGGACATCCTGGACGCCACAGAGCTGACGGCTGGGGACTTCGTGCGCTGGTGCAAGCAGCTGCTCGACGTCGTCGGGCAGATCGCGAGCCTCTCACCGCCACCGGATGCCACCCCCGAGCAGGCCAGGGCGGTCACTGACCTGTCGATGCGCGCCGCCGAGGCCTCCCTGGATCTCAATAGGGGAGTGGTGAGCTGGTCGGCCGTGTGACGCGGCGGCTAGTACTCTCGTTGCAGCCGATACTCCGGACGACAGGACTCATGCCCCTATGTCAGGCTTCTTCGCCCTTCTCGACGACATCGCCACGCTCGCCAAGCTGACGCTGTCCACCGTTGACGACACGGCCTCCATGGCCGTCAAGACTTCGGCGAAGGTCTCGGCGGCCGCCGTCGACGACGTCGCCACGACCCCTCAGTACGTCACCGGCATCACCCCGGACCGGGAGCTGCCGATCATCAAGAAGATCACGCTGGGCTCGCTGCGCAACAAGCTCCTCATCATCCTGCCGATCGGCCTGCTGCTGACGGCCGTGGCTCCGTGGCTCCTGCCGGTGGCGCTCGTCATCGGTGGCGCCTACCTGTGCTTCGAGGGCGGGGAGAAGATCCTGGAGCGCTTCGGCGGCGCTGCTCACGCCGAGGTGGAGTCCGGTCCGATCGACGAGGCCCAGATCATCCGTCAGGCCATCACCACGGACTTCGTCCTATCCACCGAGATCATGCTGCTGGCCCTGGCCGAGGTGGAGGGGGAGTCCTCCATGCGGCGCATCATCGTGCTGGTCCTCATCGCCCTGCTCATCACCTTCGCCGTCTACGGCCTGGTGGCGGCTCTCATCAAGCTCGACGACGCCGGCGCGCACCTGGCCGGACAGGGCCGCACCGGCGCCATCCGCTCGCTGGGCCGCGCGATCGTGACGTCTGCGCCGGCCCTCTTCCGCGGCATCGGGATCATCGGGACCGTGGCGATGCTGTGGGTGGGCGGCCACATCCTGGCAGCCAACCTCGCCAAGGTCGGTTTCCACCCGCTGCACCACGCCATCGAGTGGGCCGAGGAACTCACCCACAACCCAGTCCTGTCCTGGATCACCGGAACAGCCATGTCCTGCCTCATCGGAGCCGTCATCGGCACCCTGCTGGCCCTGGCCTGGCGGCCCGTGCATCACGCTCTGGCCCGCCGTCACAAAGGTTAACTATCAACGTACCCGTATGCTTCACCGCGTGACAGTTCCCTCTCGTTTGCCCTCCCGGATGCTCTCTCGGTCCCCCGGCTGGCTTCGTCGATCAGCCCCGGCGGTGGTGGCGCTGCTGGCGGGCCTGGCCACCTACGCCGCCTTCCCCCCGGTGAACCTGTGGTGGTCGGCCCTGATCGGGGTCGGGGCCTTCATGCTCCTCATCCGCGGCCGCCGCTTCTGGGCGGGCACCGGTCTCGGACTGCTCTACGGCTTCGGCCTGTTCACTCCTCTGCTGCACTTCACGATGGTGGGCATGGGCAACCCGATCGGCTGGATCGCGCTGACGCTCTTCGAGTCCCTCTACCTGGCCGTACTCGGCGGGGCCTGGTCCCTGGTGAGCCGTCTGCCACTGCTCCAGGGGACTGCCCGGCAAAGTCGGTTCACCCGGCGTGTGCCGGCCGGTGCGGCCGGCGTGCTCTTCTTCGCCCTGCTGTGGTCCGGGATCGAGGAGCTGCGCTCAGTGTGGCCGCTGGGCGGCTTCCCCTTCGGGCGCCTGGCCTTCGCCATGGCGGATGCCCCCGTCCTGCCGGCGGCGGCCTATGTCGGTAGCGCCGGGGTGGGCCTGCTGGTGGCGCTGGCGGCCGCATGCCTCGCTCACGCGGCTCGATCCGTCTACGAGCGCCGCGCCATGCCGGTCCTCGCCTGCGCAGCAATCGCAGCGGCTGTGCTCGTCGCGCCGCGGACGCTGCCACTGGAGACGCGCGCTGAGAACGGCACCGTCCGGGTCGGAGCCGTGCAGGGCAATGTGGCCACCGACTTCGAGGACGCCTTCAACCGGGCCCTGGAGGTGACCGGTAACCACGCCAAGGCGACCAAGCAGCTGGCCGCCGACGTCGGCCCCGGCAGCCTCGACATGGTCATCTGGCCGGAGAACTCCGCGGACCTGGACCCCCGCGACTACCCGGCCTCGGCGACCACTGTCGATGAGGCCGCCCAGGCGGTCCAGGCGCCCGTGCTCGTGGGTGCAGTACCTGTCGTCGACGATATCCGCTACAACGACGTCCTCGTCTGGAATCCCGGAGACGTCTCGGGTAAGACGGCTCATCCTTACTACCGCAAGCACCGGCCCGTGCCCTTCGCGGAGTACATCCCCTCCCGCTCCCTGGTACGGCGCCTGACCACCCAGGTCGACCGGGTCGGTATCGACATGCTGCCCGGCACCGGCCCCAGCACACTGGCGGTTCCGGCCGTCACCCAGGGCCGGGACGTCACCTTCGCCATGGGCATCTGCTTCGAGGTCGCCTACGACGACGCCCTGCGCACCGGCGTCGAACAGGGAGGGCAGGCGATCATCATCCCGACGAACAACGCCTCCTTCCTCGACTCCGGCGAGGCCGCCCAGCAACTCGCCCAGGGCCGTGTCCAAGCGGTGGTCCACGGCCGCAGCGTCATCCAGGCCTCCACCGTCGGCTACACCGCGATCATCAACCCCCGCGGTGAGGTCGAGCAGGTCACCCGGCCCTACACTCAGGCGAGCCTCGTGGCAGATATTCCGCTGCGCAGCTCGCAAACCGTCGCCGACCGGCTCGGTGCCGCCCCCGGCATCGTCCTCCTCGCCGGTGCAGGCGCACTGGTGGGAGCCGGTATCCTGAGCCACGTGCGCCCAAGGCGCAGCCACTAGCCTCGGCGCCACGCGACCCCAACCTTGGAGACAGAAGTGAAGGCACTCGTCGTCATCCCCACCTACAACGAGATCGAGTCCCTGCCCACGGCACTGGACCGGGTCCGCGAGCACGCTCCTGAGGCCGACATTCTCGTCGTCGACGACGGTTCTCCCGACGGCACCGGCGACTACGCCGACACCCGCGCGGACGAGGACTCCCACATCCATGTCCTGCACCGCTCGGAGAAGAACGGGCTGGGCCCGGCCTACCTCGCCGGGTTCTCCTGGGCACTGGCCGCCGGCTACGAACTCATCGTGGAGATGGATGCCGACGGCTCCCACCGCGCCGAGGATCTGGCCCTGCTCATTCAGCGCGCTGAGATGGCCGACGAGCCGGACCTCGTCATCGGCTCGCGGTGGGTCTCCGGCGGCGCCACCGAGGGCTGGGACGCCAAGCGCGTGGCCCTGTCCAAGGCCGGGAACCTCTACATCAACGCCATGCTGGGGCTGCGCGTCAAGGACGCCACCGCGGGCTTCCGGGTCTTCCGCGCCTCGATCCTGCGCCGCATGGACCTCGGGAAGGTCGAGGCCCTCGGCTACGGGTTCCAGGTCAACATGACCAAGCTGGTTGACGAGATCGGCGGCCGCATCGTGGAGATGCCGATCACCTTCCTGGAGCGGGAGGCCGGGCAGTCCAAGCTCTCGGGGGGTATCTTCACCGAGGAGCTGTCCCTGGTGACCCGCTGGGGTGTGGCCAAGCGCTCCGGCCAGCTGCTCGATGCGGCCAAGGTCGCCGGGAGCAGGCTGCGCGCTGCCCGCGACAAGCGCCGTCGGGCCGCCGCCGGGTACCAGCAGCAGCGTCCGACGAGCTCATCGCGGCAGAAGCGCTCCTGACGGCTTTCAGCCGCTGACCCGCTCGCGGTAGACCTCACCGCTGCGCAGCGCCTCGAGGCGCTCGTTGAGGAGAACCTCGAGCTCATCGACCTTGCGGCGCTCCAGGAGCATGTCCCAGTGGGTGCGCGGGGTCTTCTTGGGCTCGTCGGGCTCGGGCTCGTCCTCGCCGCGCCGGGCGGCGAGCTGGCCGCACTCTGGGCACTCCCAGGTGGGAGGCACCTCGGCCTCGGTGGACATCGGGATCTTGGTGACGTGCGCCATCGGGCACTCGTAGCTGACGATCATCCGCTCGGCGAACTCGACGCCGTCCTCCGACTCCATCGACTTCGCGCCAATGGTCATGCCTCGCAGTGCGCGGTCTGCCATGCTTGTGGTCTCCTTGTGGCTCGTCTTTCGTCGTGTCCCGGTTCTGATGGGTTCCCACTGGGTTCCCCCGGCATCGACGCGATCAGGGTAATGATGATACCGGTTGGCGTCTAACGCGGTGTCGTCGATCCGTTTCAGCGACCAGCCTGCCTCGCATCGCCGGAATCAGCCGAACCGGCGCCTACAGCCTGTGCGGACCAGCGGGGACCGGCATACTTGGTTTCATGGCTCAACGCATCGGCATTCTCACGGCGGGCGGCGACGCCCCGGGACTCAACGCGGCGATCCGAGGCTTCGGAAAGGCGGCGATCCAGCAGCACGGCTGGGAGCTCGTCGGCTTCCGGGACGGCATGCGCGGCCTGGCCGAGAACCGCTTCACTGAGCTCGACCCCGCTGCCCTGTCCGGGATCCTCACTACCGGTGGAACCATGTTGGGAACCAGCCGGGACAAGGTGCATCGCATGATGGTGGATGGCGAGCCCCGGGACATGGTGCCCACCATCGTGGAGAACTGCGAGAAGGACGAGATCGACGCCCTGGTCTGCCTCGGAGGGGGTGGGACCGCGAAGAACGCCAAACGCCTCATGGATGCGGGGCTCAACGTCATCCACCTGCCCAAGACCATCGACAACGACATCGTCCACACCGACTCCTCCTTCGGCTTCGCCACGGCTCTGGAGATCGCCACCCAGGCCGTGGACCGCTTACACTCGACGGCGCACTCCCACCACCGCATCATCCTCACCGAGATCATGGGGCACCGGGCCGGCTGGCTGGCACTGGGCGCCGGCATCGCAGGTGGGGCGGATGTCATTCTGCTGCCGGAGATTCCGTACTCGGTGGACGCGATCGCGGACAAGATCGAGCGGCGCCGCGCCCACGGGTCGTCCTTCTCCGTGGTGGCCGTGGCCGAGGGGGCGCTGTCCGTGACGGATCACGCCGAGCTGGAGCACGCCCGCGCCCTGGTCAAGGACGCCTCCAGCCCCGAGCGCAAGGCCATGGCCAAGCGGGGCGTCAAACGCCTGGAGGCCTCTCACCGCGCCAACACCTTCACCCTGGCCGAGCAGCTGGAGAGCCTGACCGGGTTGGAGGCGCGCGTGTCCATCCTGGGATACGTTCAGCGTGGCGGCTCGCCCTGCGGAGCGGATCGTCTCCTGGGCACGCGTCTGGGCGTGGCCGGAGCCAACGCGATTGCGGAGGGCCACTTCGGAGTCATGGTCGCCGACCGTGGTCACGGCACGGAGCTGGTGCCGCTCAAGGAGGTGGCCGGCCACACCAAGTTCGTCCCGGCCGACCATGAGTGGATCCAGGCCGCACGCGCCGTGGGGACCGCGCTGGGGGACTGACGGCCCCGCCCTGAGCGGTGAAGAGCCGGGCTTCAGCGGGCCAGGAGCGGCCCGGGAGTCCAGGCGATCTCTCCTGGGCCTACACCGGTGGGGGCGTCACCGGAGACGATGACGTCGGCACGCTGCCAGGGACGGTCCTTGGCGAAGAAGGGCCGCTCGCCGGCCATCCACCAGTGCCAGAAACGTACCGACTCCTCGGCGTCGCCGTTGACTCCCTCGGCGATGTCCCGCTTGATGCCGCGGCGCTCGGCCACGTCGTCGCCGGTCTGAACCCACACGTGCGCGTCAATGAGGCCGCTGACCGCGGCCAGGCCGGCCCCGGTGCCCTCAACGAGGACCAGGGGAGAGCCGGCTGGGATCCGGATGGAGCCCTCGCGTCCGTGCTCGCGCCACTTGTCCGGGACCAGGTCGAGGCTGCCGGCCCGACGCAGCTGAGTCAGGGTGTCGACGTACAGCTGGTCCCAGTCATAGAGCGGCTCGTTCCAGATGAGGTCGTCCAGGTGAAAGGCTTGCGCGCCGGGGACGGCTGCGGCCAGCACCGTGGTGAGCGTGGTCTTACCCGATCCGCCCCTCCCGTCGACGGCGATGATCGCCGGCCGTCCCTGGGGCGTGCCGACAAGGCTCAGCAGGTGCGTCACAAGGTCATCGGTGGCACTGACCTGCCACTGGGTGACGGCGGGTTCCTCGGGCTGAAGCTCGATGGACTGGTCGGCATCGACCCGTCGGTGGCTGTCGCTGTCGGCGGGCTTGATCTGGTCACAGCACATGGTGGGTCCTTTCAGGCAACGGCTCATGAGGGTCAGGTCGAGGATCTGACCATGCTTCTCGCCGGCCTGCGGGACAGTGCCGACAGTGGTGAAACCATAGCGCTCGTGCAGGCGCACCGAGGTCGCGTTACCCGCCTCAATGAGAGCGATCATCGTGCGGTCCCCGGCCCGCCGTGAGGCCTCGATGAGGGCGGCGAGGAGCCTGGCACCAAGACCTTTGCCCTGCGCCGCAGGGCAAAGGTAGATCGAGTCCTCAACAGTGCGGGCGTAGCCCTCGTAGGAGTGCCAGGGACCGGCCACCGCGAAGCCGACGACGTCCTGCGGCTCACCGCTGACGTGAGCGACGAGAGCCGTTCCGCGCTGCACCATGGGCGCCAGCCAGGCCTCGGCCCCGGCGTGGTCCTGCTCAATGCTGGTCCAGATGGCCAGCGACTCCCGCACGGCGGCGTTACGGATCCGGCGGATCGCGGGAGAGTCAGCCATCGTCGCCGGACGGATTCGGTAGGTACGTGCCAGCTCAGCGTGTCCATAGCCCTGCTCCTCACTCAGGGGCATCATCGTTGTCCTCTTTGACGTACTGGGCGAGGTACTGGCCCGTCAGCGTGCTTCGCTCCGCCACCATCTGCGCCGGCGTTCCGGTGAACACAACGCGGCCGCCATCGTGGCCGGCTCCAGGGCCGAGATCTATGATCCAGTCGGCGTGAACCATCACGGCCTGGTGATGTTCAATGACGACGACAGTGCGGCCGCCGTCCACGAGGCGATCCAGGAGCGTCAGCATGGCCTCGATGTCGGCCGGGTGCAGTCCGACGGTCGGCTCATCGAGCACGATGACGGAGCCTTCCTGGCTCAGGTGGACAGCGAGCTTGAGCCGCTGACGCTCACCACCGGACAAGGTGGTCAGGGCCTGGCCGAGGCGGAGGTAACCGAGCCCCACCTCCTTCAGCCGTGACAGGATCCTGGTCGCCGCGGGAAGACGAGCCTCACCCTGAGAGAAGAAGGTCAGCGCCGCCTCAGCACTCATGTCCAGGACATCGGCGATGCTGTGTCCGGCGAAGCGATAGGCGAGCACCTCGTCCTTGAAACGGCGCCCTTCACAGGCATGGCAACGGGACTCCACGGTCTCCATGAAGCCCAGTTGCGTCTCAATGATTCCCGTTCCGCCGCACACCGGACAGGCTCCGTCTGAGTTCGCCGAGAAATGCGCAGGTTTCGCACCCTTGTCCTTATTGGCTGTGGCAAAGGCCTTGCGAACAGGGTCGAGCAGTCCGGTGTAGGTGGCGGCATTCGAGCGCCTGGAGCCTTTGATCGGTGCCTGGTCGACCGTCACCACGCCATCGATGGGGGAGAGGTGACCGTGGATGAGGCTCGACTTGCCGGATCCGGCCACCCCAGTGATGACGCTGAGAACTCCCAGGGGAATATCGACGTCGACGTCGCGAAGATTGTTCGTGGCAGCACCACGAATCTCGATTCTTCCCGTAGGGGAGCGGTGGCTGCTCTTGATTCGCATCCGGTCCGCCAGGTGGCGTCCGGTAAGAGTGTCGGAGCCGCGCAGCTGCTCGACCGTTCCCTCGAAACAGATCCGGCCTCCTCGGGTTCCCGCCCCCGGCCCCAGGTCCACCACGTGGTCGGCGATCGAGATCGTCTCGGGTTTGTGCTCGATGACGAGCACGGTGTTTCCTTTGTCCCGTAGCGACAGCAGCAGCTCATTCATCTGGTGGAGGTCATGCGGGTGCAAGCCGATACTGGGCTCATCGAAGACGTAGGTGACATCGGTGAGAGCCGAACCCAGGTGGCGCACGAGCTTGGTGCGCTGGGCCTCACCGCCCGAGAGCGTCGAGGCCGGACGGTCCAGTGACAAATAGCCCAGACCGATGAGCACGAAGGCGTCCAGCATGTCCTTCAGATTCTCCAGCAGGGGAGCGGCACCGGTCAGAATCCCTTGAAGACGAGTGACCCACTGCGCCAGATCCGAGATCTGCATGGCGCAGGCATCAGCAATGGATTTACCGTCGATCAAACAGGTGCGGGCAGGTTCGGACAAACGGGTTCCATGACACTGTGGGCAGGCCCCGAAGACAACGGCCCGTTCCACGAAGGCGCGAATATGAGGCTGCAGCGCCCGTGGTTCCTTGGACAGGATCGACCGCCGAATTCTGAGAACGAGCCCTTCGTAGGTCACTTTGATACCGCCGACCTTGATCTTCGTGGGCTCCTTGTAGAGCAGATCGTCTCGCTGCTGGGGCGTGAAGGCGGCTACCGGAACATCTGCCGGAAAGAGACCGGATTCGGTGAAGCTACGCACCTGCCAGCCACCGGCTGCGTATCCCGGGACGGTGATGGCACCGTCATTCAGGGAGAGCGTCTCATCGAGCACCTGGTTCAGATCGATGTCTGAAACCTGACCCATGCCTTCACAAGCCGGGCACATCCCGCCCTGAACGGTGAATGTCTTGCGCTCGACGATCTTGCGGCTGCCGCGCTGCGTGGTGAGCGCACCACCACCGGTGACGGACGGGACGTTGAAGGCGAAGGCCTGAGGTGAGCCGATGTGTGGCACGCCGTGCGTCGAGTACAGGACCCTCAGGAGGGCTCCGACGTCGCTGACAGTACCGAGCGTTGAGCGCGGATTGGATCCCATGCGTTCCTGGTCCACGACGATCGCCGGCGTCAGTCCTTCCAGACGGTCGACGTCGGGACGTGCGCCGGCATCCATGAAGCCCTGGACGAAGGCCGGGTAGGTCTCATTGACCAGACGGCGCGACTCAGCGGCGATCGTGGCGAAGACGAGCGAGCTCTTGCCCGAGCCCGATATGCCGGTGAAGACCGTCAGCCTGCGCTTGGGGATGACGACGTCGACACTGCGCAAGTTGTTCTCACGAGCCCCGACGACACGGATGACGTCATGCGCATCGGCGGGGTTGTTTCCAGCAGCCCTTCCAGTCACACACACAATTGTGCCGGACTGCCGGACGTCGCCGCCGACCGGATGTCCCGGACCCGATGCCGCGCACAGCGCTCCTGAGAACAAGCCCCACTCGCCGAACGCCGATAATGCACATTATGTCATTCTCGCTGTCGCGACGCTCTCCCGCGACACGCGGCAGGATCTGGACGTCCTGCCTGGTCGCCGCTCCTCAGACGAGCGCCATCTCTGAACCCTCGACCTCGCGAACCTCTCGCGGCGTGTAGCCTTCACGGAGTGCGCCAGCCGGCCCGCTGCCGACTATCCCTCAGGGAGCCCCATGTTCCTCGCGCTGCGCGAGATCCGCCACGAACCCGTACGCTTCACGCTCATCATCTCCGTCATCACCCTGGTGGCTTACCTCACATTTTTCTTGGCCTCCTTGGCTGTGGGCCTCGCCCACCGTTACCGCGCCGGCATCGACGGCTGGAACACCGCCAGCGTCGCCGTCACGGACGCCTCCAACGAGAACCTCTCCGCCTCACGCTTGAGCGACAAGCAGCTGAAAGCGGCCACGGACCTGGCCAAGGACAACGGGACCACAGCCTCCGCCCTGATGAGCACGGCCGCTGTCGCCCAGGCACCAGACGTCAAGGACGAGGACGGCGAGGCCCTGCGTGAGGACGTCTTCGCCTTCGGAATCGATCTGGACGGGCAGCTCAGTCCGCCTGTGGCCGACGGGCGGACGATCTCCGCCCCCGATAGCGAGGTCCTCCTCGACGACTCGCTGAAGTCCAAGGGACTCGCGGTTGGTGACACGATTCGACTGCTGGGCTCCGACCACGACTGGACCGTTGTCGGATTCACCCATGACACCACCTTCCAGGCGGCTCCCGTGGTGACCATGGACAGCCAGGCCTTGCGCCAGCACGGCCCCACCAGCCTGTCCCCAGCCGTCTCCGCCGTCGTCTTCACCTCCGACCTGACCACCGACAGCAAGGCCACACAGTCCGCCAAGGACGCGGGACTGACAATCCTCACCACCGAGGAGCTCGTCCGCACGCTCCCCGGCTACTCGGCCCAGGTCCTCACCTTCAGCCTCATGATCGGCTCACTCATCATCATCGCCTCCACAGTGCTGGGCATCTTCATCTACGTGCTGACGCTGCAGAAGAGACCGGTCCTGGGCATCCTCAAAGCCCGCGGCGTCCCCACGAGCTACCTCATACGCTCCGGATGCGCCCAGACCCTCGTGCTGTCGGTCGTCGGCATCGGCATCGGCCTGCTTCTGACGATTGCGACGTCCCTGGTCCTCCCCCGCGCCGTACCCTTCAGAATCTCCGCCGTCCTGGACCTTCTCATCGTCACGGCATTCATCGTCATCTCCGTCATCGGAGGCTTCATCTCCGTACGGGTCATCTCCCGCATCGACCCCGTGGAGGCCATCTCATGACCGCATCAGCAGCAGCGAGCGAAGCGACAACCCCCGTCATGTCCCTGGAGTCGGTGACCCGCGACTACCGTCAGGGAGATGAAACCGTTCACGCCCTGCGCAGCACGGACCTTGAGCTACGTGCTGGCGAGCTGGTGGGAATCCTGGGACCCTCCGGCTCCGGGAAGTCCACGCTCCTGACCATCATGGGCGGCCTGCGCACTCCCTCCAGCGGCACCGTGACGATCTCCGGTCAGCCCTTCTCCAGCCTGCCGGAGAAGCAGCGGGCCAAACTCCGCCTTCGGCGCATCGGCTTCGTCCTCCAGGCCTCGGGGCTGGTTCCCTTCCTCAGGCTCAACGACCAGTTCAGCCTGCACGACCGAGCGGCACGAACGCAGGGCGACAACGACCGACGGGACCATCTGCTGGACTCACTAGGTATCACGAAGCGCGCCCACGCCTACCCCTCTGAGCTCTCCGGGGGTGAGCGTCAGCGCGCCGCCATCGCGGTGGCGCTCTACCACGACCCGGACATCATCCTGGCCGATGAGCCCACCGCCTCCCTGGACACCCGACGGGCGCAGGACGTCGCTCATCTGCTCGCCGACCAGACCCACGAGCTGGGCAAGGCCACGGTGATGGTCACTCATGACGAGCGGCTGCTTCCCGTATGCGACCGGGTCCTGGCGATGCACGACGGCGTCCTGACCGAACAGGACGCACCCAAGGACAGCGAGGGCCAGAGCGGTTCACGCGATGACCGCTGAGCAGCGCTGGCTCCTCCCCGCATGGAGAACTACAGTCAGAAGCCGTGTCCACGATCCCACACTCCGACCACTTCCCCACTGCTGTCTTCCTCGGTGACTCCATCACCACCGGTTGGCGAGCCCTGAGCCATCCTCGCAATCGCTGGACCTCGCTCGTGTGTGAGCATCAGCGGTGGCGGGAAGTGAACCTGGCGGCGGACGGGCTGGGCTTCTTCGCACGACGCGGGGGCCACCTGCCCGGCGGGCAGCGCTCGCCGTCGTGCCGCGACACCACCTGGCTGGAAGCGGTTCTGCGTTGCGAGCCCGACATCGTCACGATCAGCCTGGGCCTGAACGACGCCGCCTTCCTCCCCTCTCAGCGTGAGCTGGTCGAGCAGGCGATCGACCATGACCTCACCTTCATCTCCACACGCCTGCGGGGCGCGCCGGTCATCATCGCCCCCTACTTCCCCTCCCTGGAGGTCGGTCCGCGTTTCCAGGCCATCCGCCGCCTCGTGCACGAGAAGGCCACGTCCCTGGGTCTGACCTCGACCGATGCCTTGAGCACGGCCATCAACGGTGACGAGGACCGCCTGGCCATCGACCAGATCCACCCCGACGACGCCGGACACGCCCGGATGGCTCGCGCCATGATCTCCTTCTACGCCGAGATCCTGCCCGGCTCGTAACACTTCCACCCACGTTTACGCAGGTCAGTTGGGTAATGACCCCCTCGAGGCATATGCTTGGCAGCAGATCGCACTCACCGTGACCGACTGAAGGAGCTCGAGGACCCACTCGTGGAGTCACACCGCGAACCCACACTGGCCGATGTCGCACAGGCTGCAGGCGTCTCGCTGACGACAGTCTCCCGCGTACTCAACAACCGCGGCTACCTATCCCAAGAGACGCGGGAGCGGGTGGCTGAGGCGATCGCTCAGCTCAACTACCGCCCCAATCAGATCGCCCGAGCACTGCACGGCAAGTCGACGCATTCAATCGGGCTGATCGTCCCCACCGTTGCCCTGCCTTTCTTCGGCGAGCTGACCGAGCATGTCGAGGACTTCCTCGCAGAGCGCGGCTACCGGACCTTCGTCTGCAACTCGATGGGCAAGGCGGATCGGGAGCGCGAGTACCTCGACCTGCTCGTCTCCCACCGGGTCGATGGCATCATCTCCAGCGCCCACAATGACGGTCTTGCCGACTACAGCTCGATTCACCTGCCCTTGGTCAGCGTGGATCGGGACCTCTCCCCCATCGTCCCCAATGTCCGCTGCGACAACGAGGCCGGCGGTCGGCTCGCCGCCGAGCACCTGCTCAAACGGGGGGCGCGTCGTCCGGCCCTGCTGACGTCTCGCACTGGAATCCACAACCTGAGGGAGAAGGGGTACCGCCAGGTGCTCCAGCAGGCGGGCATCGAGCCGGTGGTCTTGACTGTCGACTTCAACACACCCAACAGTGAGCGCCCCCGTCTCATCCGCGAACGGCTCGACCTCGTGGTCGACGACGTTGACGCGGTCTTCGCGACCGACGATCTGGCTGCCGCGCAAGTGATGGAGTGGGCTGCTGAGCGCGACCTGCGGATTCCGGACGACTTCAAGGTGATCGGCTTCGACGGAACGGTCGCCATGCGACATGCCCTGCCGGCGCTGACCACGATCCAGCAGCCCATCACCGAACTGGCACGGGCGGCAGTCGACCTGCTCCTGAAGCGGATCGACTCGGCCACCGCTGTCTCCGCGCAGAGCACACAGTCGGGTGGTCCCGGGGTGGAGGACCTGCAGGCCCCCTCCCCCATGCCGGTGAAGCTGCTGCCCGGCCGTACCGCCTAGCGATCCGTTGACGATGCTCGTGGGCCCCGACCTGGATGGTCGGGGCCCACGAGCATCCGAATCACGGACGATCCTTGACTGGATCAGGCTTTCGCTCGCGCGGCGTCGGCCTGAACATCCGTCTTGTCGGCACCGGAGTCATCGGCCTTGCGCAGGACGTCGAAGAGCGCATCGCCTCGGTGAATCGTTCCAGCACCGTGCTCCTCGATCCCCTCGTAGCCCTGGGCGTTGGAAACGACGATCGGGGTGACGGTCTGGTAGCCGGCGGCTCCTACGGCGGCCCAGTCGACGTCCACCAGCGGCATGCCGCGTAGAACCTTGTCGCCGGCCTTGACCTTGGGGGTGAAGTGCTTGCCCTCGAGCTGGACGGTGTCCATGCCGACGTGAATGAGCAGCTCGACTCCGCTGGCGGACCGTAGGCCGTAGGCGTGACCGGTCGGGAAGGCCACGAGGACCTCGCCGTCGACTGGGGAGACGACCGGTCCCTCGGCGGGTGCAATAGCCATGCCCGGACCGAGCATGCCCGAGGCGAAGGTCTGGTCCTCCACCTCGGACAGCGGGATCGCACGTCCCTGGATCGGAGCGGTGACGGTGAAGTCCTCGGTGGCCTTAGCGGGCAGCTCGACAGTCTCGGCGTGCTCGGCCATGGCCTCGGCCTCCAGGGCGGCCTCATCGGCGTCGACGTCATCGCCGGCCAGGGAGGCCTTACCGCGGGTAGAGGCGTAGGCGTAGGCGGCGGCGAAGGCAATGATGATGGTGAACACCTCCACGGCGAGGTACTTGGGGATGTCCGTGGTCCGCATCGACACGAAGCCCACCATTCCCGCAGCCCCCAGGGAGTGCGTGCGCAGGTCGAGCAGGGACACCAGGATGCCTCCGATACCGGCTGCACCCATTCCGATGAAGAAGGGCCAGCGCAGTCGGAGATTGACACCGAAGATGGCGGGCTCGGTGATACCGAAGAGCGCGGAAACACCACCGGCTCCTGCGAGCCCCTTCATCTTGGCGTCGCGGGTCTTGAGGAACACGGCCAGAGCCACGGCACCCTGAGCGACATTGGCCATGGAGGCGATCGGGAAGATGAAGGACCCACCGGTACTGGCCTTGTCAGCGATGAGCGGCAGCTCCACCGCCGGGAAGGACTGGTGAAGACCGGTGACCACGATCGGTGAATAGACGATGCCGAAGAGGAAACCACCCACGGGACCTGCCGTGTTGTACAGCCAGTCCAGTCCGTCCGTGATCCAGATCGACAGCTCGCGGGTGAGCGGTCCGACGACGATGAAGGTGAGGAACCCGGTCACCAGCATGGTGAACAGCGGCGTCAGCAGGAAGTCAGCGGTCCCGGACAACCGCTTGTGAAGCCACTTCTCCACCACGGACAGGATCCACGCCACGCACAGCACCGGGATGACCATGGCCTGGTAGCCGATCTTGGCCACCTCCAGCCCGAACAGGGACCAGGTCGACGACTCCCCGGTGTACTCCCAGAACTTCGCCGCCGCCTCCGGGTCGGACATGCTGTAGGCGGACAACAACGATGTTGAGACCATGGCCGCGCCCATAGCAGCGCCGAGATAGACGTTGCCGCCGAAGCGCTTGGTCGCCGAGTAGCCCACGAGCACCGGCAGGAAGGCGAAGGCCGACGCCGAGATCATGTTGATGAGGGCCGCGTAGTCCTTAAGCCAGCCCCAGCGCTCCGTCAGCGCCTGGTCACCGAAGAGCCCCTCAGCGGTCAGGACGTTGTTGAGGGCCATCATGAGACCGCCGGCAATGAGGGCGGGAAGAATCGGAACGAAGATGTCCGCGATGGTCTTGATGAAGCGGGATAGCGGGTTGCCGCCCTTGGCGGCCTGCTCCTTTGCCTCGTCCTTGGAGACCTCCTTGACCCCTCCGGTTCGGATCATCTCGGAAAAGACGAGGTCGACGTCTCCCGGTCCGACGATGATCTGGAACATGCCACCCGCGATGAAAGTGCCCTTGAGGTCGGGATCCTTGTCGAGAGCCTTCTGGTCGACCTTGTCCATGTCATTGAGGACAAGACGCAGACGCGTTGCGCAGTGCGCTGCAGCGTTGATGTTGTCGGCGCCACCGACGTATGTCAGGACGTCCTTCGCCACGCGGGCGTGATCCATTGCCACCCGGAGGTTTCCTTTCTCGTGATGGGGCCGCAGCACCTGGGAGGGCGGGGAAACCCAGCGGTCGGGATCATCGCTGACTCCCTGCAGCCACACCTATGTCAATCGATCGTCACACTACAGTGAGTTAGAGCACCCTGCAACCGGAGAGAAGGGTCCTGATCTACTCCCCGCCTTCGCCCTGCTCAGGCCCCCTTTGCTCCCCCGATGGCGCGGGGCGGGACGGCGTCAGGACGGCGCGAAAGTCCTCGTGCTGCCGGCCGTCAACGAGAGGTCCTCCGCGACCATCAGCCGTACTCCCGTGCTGCTGACGTCGACGAAGCTGCGCAGCGTGAGGACCACCTCCCCGTCACCGACGACGACCTCGGTCAGCGATCGGTCGTGAATGACCTCCAGCACTGGCGCACACCTTTCAGGAATCGTCACGCTGCGCACCGATCCGTGCTGGGTGTAGCGGGAGGTGGAGCGGTCCACCCGCAGCACCTGCCCATCCAGGGTGATGTCCACATGCGAGTCATCCGATCCGATCCGCAGTCCCCACGGCCCTGTGGTCTGCTCGGCGTCTGCCTCCATGCGCAGCTGCCAGCTGCGGTGCCCGCTGAGGTCATCGACCTCGTGGAGGCCCGCCTTCAGGCACTCACCCACGAGGGCCGGTTCCCCGGCGTCATACGGCAGTGAGGCGGCAGGACGCTGTATGAGCCGGCCCGCCTTGAGACTCAGCATCCGGGGCATGGTCAGGGCGTGGACCCACTGCCCGGTCTCGATGGAGGGCTGGTCGTCCTGTGCGGCGTTGCCCGCCCACCCGGTCAGCAGCACCGGCCCCGGCTCGGAGGGGCGCCGGGCGAAGACCTGAGGGGCGTAGAACTCGAAGCCCCGGTCAACCTCGTGGAAGACCCCGTCGGTGTCTCGCAGCTCAGTACCCATGAGGTGCCCCACCGTGTAGACGCAGGGGAAGATGTTCTCAAAGCCCTCCCGCTCGGGGGTGATGCCCTGTGGGCACCAGATGAGGACGTCCCAGTCCTCGCCAGTGTCCTCATCCTTCAGCCGCACTAGACCGGGGCACTCCCACATGTACCCGAAGGCATCGAAGGCGCCTCCCGCCCCGGGGAAGCTCAGTTCCCCCTCCAGCTCCCAGGAGACCAGGTCCCGGGAGCGGTACAGGACTGCGGCGCCGGTCTCATCGGCGCGCTGGACCCCGATGAGCATTCGGTACTCCCCCGGCCGGTCAGGATCCCGGAAGACCTGCGGGTCACGGTAGTGGGTCGTGTAGCCCTCGGCGTGGGTGGGGATGAGCGGATTACCCAGCCACTTGGCGAAGTCAGTCAGGTCGTCGCTGGTCACCAGGCACTGGCTGGCGGTGCGCTCATCGGTAACCGGGTCCTTGAGGTTCCCGGTGTAGAACAGCTGGAACGGAGCCCGAGCAGGGGCGGCATCGACCTCATGCCCCTCCAGCACGATCGCGTTACCGGAGTAGGCACCGCTGCGGTCGTAGGAGGAGTCCGGGATGATGGCGGGCGCGTGGTGGCGCCAGTGCAGCAGGTCCGTCGAGGAGGAGTGCCCCCAGTAAACCAGCTTGCGGTGAGGATGGAAGGGACTGAGCTGGTAGAAGGCGTGGTAAGTATCGCCGTCGATGAGCAGTCCGTTGGGATCGTTGAGTCGGCCCACCGGCGGGACGACGTGGAAGCAGGGATAGTCCGGGTCATCGGCCGCTGCGGATGCGGCGATTGCATCCTGGGCCAGGCGTTTGAGGTCCTCAGTCACGCAGGGATGTTAGCAGGACCACTGTCGTGCGCCGAGGCGGTTCTCAGTGGAAGTACGGGACGATGAGCCACAGACCGAATAACGCGATCACGCCGGCAATAGCGATGAAGACACCCGCCAGGACCTGAGCCAGACGCACTCCTTCAACCTCGCCGGCCTCGTGCTTGGCATGCACGGTGGCCAGCATGCGGGCCGCCAGCGAGCAGATGGTGAGGATGAAGGCGGTGCCCAGCACCGTCACGGATGCCACCAGCCCCAGTGAGCCCCAGTCGATCGCCATGCCGGTCATGCCATGGATCCTGTCGTCATCCGATGCGTACTGTCCTGGTCCGTCACACCATTGACGATCTCGGAACGCACCTCGTCCAGCGTCCGCGGTTCACGTCCCAGTGCCGGATCCTGCTTGACGACGACGACCTCGGAGGCGTCATTGACGTTGGAGAAATCCACCCGGTTGTGGCTCGCCTGCCGAATGATGGCCAGGGCTCCCAGGATGAGCAGGCAGATGACGACGATCGTGCCCGGCACGCCGCCCTTGACCGCGACATAGGACGTGGCGGCCCCCACCAGGCCTGAGCACGGAAGAGTCACCAGCCAGGCGATCCCCATCTTGCCGGCGGTCCTCCAGGATACCTTGGTGCCCCGGCCGATCCCGGAGCCCAGGATCGACCCGGTGCAGATGTGGGTGGTGGACAGGGCGAATCCCAGATGGGAGGAGGCTAGGATCGCCACCGTCGAGGCGGTCTCGGAGGCGAAGCCCTGCGGGGCCTCGACATGCACCAGCCCACGCCCCATGGTGCGCATGATGCGCCACCCGCCTGAGTAGGTGCCCAGGCCGATGGCGAGGCCCGCTGCGGCGATGACCCACCAGTGGGGGCCGGTACCGGCCTCCTGGTAGCCGCCGGCCACCAGCACCAGCGTGATGACCCCCATGGTCTTCTGACCATCAGACGTGCCATGGGACAGTGCCACCAGCGATGCGGTGACCCGCTGGCTGTTGCGGAAGAGTCTCTCGGAGTACGGGTTGGTCGGGTGCGCGATGCGATAGGCCAGGGCCGTGGCCAGGGCTGCCGCCACTCCGGCCACCACCGGCGCGATGACGGCGGGCAGGATGATCTTGGAGATCACCGTCCCCCAGTGGACTCCCTGGACCCCGGCTGCCACCACGACCGCTCCGATGAGTCCTCCGAACAGCGCGTGGGACGAGGATGACGGCAGCCCGAACAACCAGGTCGCCAGGTTCCACAGGATGGCGCCGGCCAGACCAGCGAAGATCATGGCCGGCGCCGCCTCGATCACCGTGTCGTCGAACATCCCGTGCGAGATCGTCTTGGAGACCTCGGTCGACAGGCAGGCGCCGATGACGTTGAGCACGGCGGCGACCAGAACCGCTCTTCTGGGTGTGAAGGCGCCTGTCGCCACCGACGTCGCCATCGCATTGGACGAGTCGTGGAAACCGTTCGTGAAGTCGAAGACGAGGGCCGTCACGACGACAACGATCACGAGGAAGAGAATGGTGCTCATACCGTTCCCGATGGGAGATCTGGCTGACCCTCTCGGCCGCCCTGGCAGACGGCTGCGGAGGTCCGGGTCGCGTGAGCGCAACCCACCAGTATTGTTACCCGCCGCCCCCCCTGCTGCCTAACCAATCGCATACGAGCCTCGCACTGGTTCCCCAGGTCTCATAAGCGCGTCATGGCCACTCCCCAGCAACACGGTCTTTCGTCCCACCTCAGGGGCAAAACCGCTGAGCCAATTGTCACGTGCCACAAGTACCTCGCAACATGGCGGCTTACCCCGGAAGGAAGGGCCCGTCACGATAGGGTCACTGCATGGCAGCGGACACGACGAAGAGCCTGGACAGCATCGGCAGCGGCACCCTCCCCGACCAGGGGATCGACCACGAGTCAGCAACAGACATCGATCTGGGAATCGACCTGGGGACGACACGTACCGTCGTGGCGCGTGCTGACCGGGGGAACTATCCCGTTATCAGCTTCACCGACGAGCACGGCGACGAGCACGACTTCATCCCCTCGCTGACAGCGCTGCACGGGGGGACGCTCGTTCACGGTTTCGCCGCCAGGCAGGCAGCTCACCAGGGCGCTCCGTTGCTGCGCAGCCTCAAGCGGGTCCTGGCCTCCCCCACGTTGACCGCCTCGACGCCGGTACTGCTGGGAGACAGTACCTTCTCCGTTTTGGAGGTTCTCACCAGTTACCTCCGTCACCTGAAGTCCGAGCTCGCTGATCGGGGCATCGACATCACCCGCGCCCGCGTGGTGGTCGCCGTGCCCGCCCACGCCTACGGAGCGCAGCGTCTTCTGACTCTTGAGGCCTTCCAGCAGGCCGGCTTCCGTGTCGCCGCCATGCTCAACGAGCCCAGTGCAGCCGGATTCGAGTACACCCACCGCAAGGCGACCACCGTCTCCTCCAAGCGCACCCGGGTCCTGGTCTACGACCTGGGCGGTGGCACCTTCGACACCTCACTGGTCGACGTCGTCGGCACATCTCACGAGGTACTGGCCTCTCACGGGCTGGGAGACCTGGGCGGGGACGACGTCGACCTGCTCATGGCCACGATGGCCCTCAGCCGGGCGGGCATCACCGAGGAGGACCTCTCCCCCACTGAGCTCGACGACCTGCTGGACCAGTGCCGCGACGCCAAGGAGCACCTCACCCCTCAGAGCCGTCGGGTGCTCATCATCCTCAGAGGCCAGGACGTCGTCCTGCCGGTGTCCGACCTGTACACGGCGTGCACACCGCTCATTGAGCGGTCCTTGGCCACGATGGCCCCTCTGGTCGGCAGGATGGACGACGGGAGCCCGAACCTGACCGACATCGCCGGCGTCTACCTGGTCGGCGGCGCCTCCGGTCTTCCCCTGGTGCCCAGGCTCCTGCGGGAGCGCTTCGGTCGTCGGGTTCACCGCTCCCCCTACCCCGGGGCCTCCACCGCCATCGGCCTGGCAATCGCGGCGGACCGCACCAGCGACTACGACCTGACCGACCGGCTCTCCCGGGGTTTCGGTGTCTTCCGCGAGGCCGACGGCGGCCACCGTCTCACCTTCGACGCGATCCTGAGCCCCGAGTCCGTCCAAGCCTCGCCCGGGGGCCGGGAAGGCACGGTGCTGACCCGCGAGTACGATGCGGCACACAACATCGGCTGGTACCGCTTCGTGGAGTGCGCCGGTGTCGACGAGGGCGGTGAGCCCCGCGGCGAGATCGCCCCCTACCAGGACATCGTCTTCCCCTTCGAGGCCTCACTGCGGGACGTCGACGACGAGGAGCTGAGGAGCTACTCGGTGGAGCGGCGCGATCACGGTCCGCGGATTCAGGAGCACTACCGCGTCGATGAGGCCGGCCTGGTTCGTGTCACCATCACCGACCTCTCCGACGGATACAGCCGTCGTTACGTTCTGGGCAGGCGCACCCTGTAACTGCCGGCCGACCCCGCAGCGGGTCAGGCGCGCGCGGCGTCGGAGACCCGGGTGAGAGCCCGGGTCTCCTCGTCACTGATCTCGAGCGTCAGCGCCTCCACGATCGGCCGCAGCTGACTCAGGTTGCGTGCCGAGGCCAAGGGAGCGGTGACACCGGGACGGTCACGCAGCCAGGCCAGAGCCACGGCTGCCGGCTCCACCCCGTGATCCGCCGCCACCCTGGCGACGGCCTCAACAACGTCATAGCATTCGGGCCGCTGGTAGTCGGCTACCATCCCTGCCCTCTCACCACTGATCGGCTCATCCCGACGGTACTTCCCCGTGAGGAAACCGGCGGCCAGGGCGAAGTAGGGCATGAGCCCCATGCCGAGCTCGGCCGCCACCTGCCCCCTGGCGCCAGGGCCTTCGACGTCGTCTCGGTGGAGAAGGTTGTAGTGGGGCTGAAGGGCAACGGGCCGTGCATACCCGTGAGCGTCAGCGATGGCGAACCACTGACGGATGCGCTCAGGCGTGTAATTGGACAGCCCCACGTGCCGGATCCTGCCGGCGAGTCGGGCCTCTTCGAAGGCGCCAACGGTCTCCTCCAACGGAGTCGACTCATCGTCGAAGTGGGCGTAGTAGATATCAATGACGTCGGTACGCAGCCGCGACAGCGACTCCTCCAGCGCCCGGCGGACATTATCCGCGCTCAGACCCGGACGGTCGGGCTTCGTGGATACCTTCGTGGCCAGAACCACGCGCTCACGAACAGGACGCGAGGCGAGCCAGGCACCGATCACGGTCTCCGACTCCCCTCCTGAGTTCCCCGGAGCCCAGTAGGAGTATCCATCAGCAGTGTCGATGAGGTTCCCGCCACCGTCCAGGTAGGCGTCCAGCACCTCGAAGGAGGTCGTCTCATCGGCCGTCCAGCCGAAGACGTTGCCTCCCAGCCCAATGGGGCTGATCCTCAGGTCGGCCAGAGTACGGGTGAGCGCTCCAGTCATCTTGCCTCCTGGTGCGAGAGCGCCGCCGGAAGCTGCACCGCAGCGACACTCGCCTTGTCATGAATCGGATCGACTCGGCCAGAATACGTTGAAGGCTGGAACCGTCACCACGGTTCCAGCCTCAGCGAACAGGCGTTCTGATAGTGTTGTGCGCCTCGCAGTGCTCAGATGGCCTGCTGTCGCTTGGCGGCGCGACGCTTGGCCAGTTCGTCCTCAACCAGAGGAGTTCCGAGGGCCTGAGCGTGATCGACGGGGAGATCCGCCAGCGCTCCCTCGACCTCGTGCCACACCCGCCCCACGGCGATGCCGAAGACGCCCTGGCCGCCGGCGACCAGGTCGACGACCTCGTCGGCCGAGGTGCACTCGTAGACCGAGGCGCCGTCGCTCATGAGGGTGATGGAGGCCAGATCCTCGACACCGCGGGAGTGCAGGGCACTGACCGCCGTACGGATCTGCTGGAGCGAGACCCCGGTGTCCAAGAGGCGCTTGACGACCTTGAGAACAAGGATGTCGCGGAAGGAGTAGAGCCGCTGGGAGCCCGATCCCTTGGCGCTTCGAATCGATGGCTCAACCAGCCCGGTACGTGCCCAGTAGTCGAGCTGGCGATACGTGATGCCGGCGGCTCGGCAGGCCACCGGCCCGCGGTAGCCCGAGTCGGCATCGAGCTGGGGAAGCGGGTCACCGAACAGCATGCCCTGAGTACGCTGAGGCCTTGCTATCGCGCTGGCTTCATTCATGCTCACGACCTGCTCCTGTCGCCGGAAGAACACGCACCTGAAACTGGTGCGGCGGCCCGCCTCGTGCGGCCACGGCTCCACGATAGGGCCACTTGAGGCGATGCTCAACGAAGGGCGCGCCCCATCTCGGTGTGCCGTCAGGCATGAATCTCTAGGTGAGGTCGACAGTCGCGGTCCACACACCGACTATTCCCCATGATGCAGCCGATTCTTCAACAAGACAGCAGTGTCCATAAGTGACGCAGATTACAACACTAGTCACATCAGTCACATCAGTCCCGCGTGTCGCCGTCGGCCAGGTCGTCGGTCTGCGACAACACTCGCTGCCACTGCTCGAGGCGCTCCGCACCGTGGTCGTCGCTGAGGTCCACAGCCCTCAGGCGCGTTAGCGAGCTGCTGGCGTGCACCGGGAGCCGGTGGTATCCACTCAGGAGCAGCCCCTCTCCCGGAGTGCAGGCAACAGTCGTTACCCCGCTGGCGCGGGCGGGAGTCTCAACGACGAGCCTGGCGACGATACGCGCGTCATCGTCGACGTCGAGCTCAGTGCGCCCGATGCGACCGCCCAGCGCCTCGACGACGTCGTCAAGGAGCCTGGGCCATGAGGGCGAGCGGTGCGAGCCGTGGGCCTGCAGCACCAGCCCCTCGTGCGCCGTCACCGGAATGGCCAGCATCGTCGGTCCGCCGTCCTCCACGAGGACGGCGACCAAGCCGTCATCAGGATCGGTGGATCTGACACCCACCAACTGCATCAAGGGCACGTTCCAACCCTACGGGAGGTAGTCACCCCTGTCCCGGGAACGCGCGACCGATGCACGCTGACCTTCGTCGACACGTGCCACCGGCCGGATGAACGCCTACCGGGCGTACACGCGCCCGCTCTCAGCCCAGCGCGTCAACGGCGCGACGCAGCAGAATCGTGTGCAGATCCGCGACGAGCTCGGCCAGCTCCCGAGCCGTCTCCTCACCGGCGCTGCGCGAGCGTGACCGACGCGGAGCCACTGCCTGGTCGATCGTGTCGGCCTCCCGCTCAGCTGAGGCGCGTACCGCCCGCAGGTTGCGCAGGGGCACTCCCTTGCGGGTGATCTCCATGGCCAGACGCACGGTCCTGAGGTTCTGCTGACTGTAGCGTCCACGAACATCGGGACTGATGAGCCCGACGGCGACGAGCTCCTCGATCTGGGACTCACTGGCACCGGAGTGAGCCAGGAGCGCCTCCAGATCCATGGGGCCGTCGTCGACGATCCGGCCATCCCGGGCGACCACCCGGGCGACGGGCTGCGGGGCGGGGGCCTCGACGTCGGCGTCCAGCCGTGCCAGACGCTCACGGATGACGTGCAACGGAAGGTACTCGTCGCGCTGCACCGCCAAGGCGTAGCGCAGCCGCTCCAGGTCCGCCTGCGAGTAGCGACGGTACCCGTTGCCGACACGGTGAGGGCTGATGAGCCCCTCACCCTCGAGATAGCGAACCTTGGAGATCGACAGGGCAGGGAACTCCACCTTGAGGAGATCCACTACCTGCCCGATCTTCATCACAGGCTCTCGAGAGATGCCGCGGGGCCAGGTCTCGCCTGCCGGGCGCTCAGAGGCCTCAAGCAAGGAGGAGGGGGCGTCTCGCTTCTTGCTTCGTGCGGTTGCAGCGCTCACCGAGACGCGGCTCCGCCCTGGGGGCCGGGGTGGTAGGTCATCCGGTACTTGCCGATCTGGACCTCGTCGCCGGAGCGGAGCGCCACTTGCTCCACACGCGTGCGGTTGACATACGTTCCATTGAGTGAACCGGAGTCACGGACGCCGTACCCGCCATCGGGCAGCGACGAGAAGACCGCGTGCTTCCTGGAGACGGTGACGTCATCGAGGAAGATGTCGGCACGAGGGTGGCGCCCCACGGTGGTCTCCTCGGCGTCCAGGAGGAACCGCGCGCCGGTGGTCGGCCCGTGGTGGACGAGGAGAAGCGCCGTTCCCGACGGTAGGGCAGCGATCGCGGCGGCGTCCTGCTGGCTCAGCCCCACCACCGGGGAGTCGACTGCGTTGGCGACGTCGACGACCCCGAAGGTCTGTGTGGAGGAGGGATCCTGCTCGATCGGACTGCTCGACATTATTCCTGCCCCTCGGTTCGTTGCGGCGCCCGGTGCGCCGCCTCAGGGAACACCATACCGTTCGTTGTACCGCCGTCGAGTCAACACCACGACACAACCCTCCATGATTGGCCAGCAGCCTACCCGCTGCACGCCTGCGACGATGCCCGCGAGGTGACTGGGAGCACCGATTGAAGGTCTCAAACAGGTCACGGCTCCGCATTGATGATACTCAGGCTAGGACAAAGGTCTCACGGGATGGAGATGGCCCGATCCCTTCAGAGAACCGCCGAGCCTGTGCGTCGAGCGGTCAGAGCGCGTCGCAGGTCGTCCAGGCTCTTGAGGATGAGCCGGCGCAGGGCCGACGGCGCCTCGGGGTGTGTCGCGAGCCAGTCCTCGACTGCTTGGGCATCCGCCTCGTCCCCGCAGGAGGGGAAGAGCCCGACGACCAACCGGGTGGCGATCTCCTGACCGCGCTCGGCCCACAGCCCTTGGATCTCCCGGAGGTAGCGGGGGGTGAAGGACGCGGTCAGCTCACGGTGGGCGTCGATGGCGAAGCCGGCCACCAGGGCGTCGATGTGGTCGTTGCTCACCGAGGTGTCGCTGAGGAGCCTTTCGAAGACCTCGGCCTTGAGGTCCTGGTGAGGCATCGAGCTGGAGGCCTGCAGGTGATGGGTGATGCCGCTGGCCGTCGGGTCCGCCTTTCGCTGTACCTCGAGCTCGTTGGCACTGACGGCGTCCAGCCGCGCCAGAGCGGTCAGGGCCCGCCACCGCATGTCGGCGTCCAGCTCCAGTCCGGGCAGGGCTCCGTCCAGGATCTCTCGTGCACGAGCGGCCACCTGGGCACTGCCCGCCTCACCGAGCAGCCTCGCCTGTCCTGCTGCCTCCAGCCAGGCGCGGGCGCGCACGATCTGGGCGTCGGATCCCGGCGCGGCAGCACGGAGCCTGCCCCACCCACCGGGCAGGACGGCCGGCTCCCCCTCCGTGGAGGGCCCGGTCGAGTCATCGGCCACGAGGCGCTCCAGGAGCACGCGACGCGTGTGCTGGTCGGCGTACCTGCAGGCGACCCGCAGCGCCTGGTTCAGCAGGACGGTCAGGGTGCTCGGCTCGGTGTCATCGTCAGCGTGCACCAGAACGGCCTGGACGAACAGTGCCGCATCGATGACCGCGTCGCGGACGAGGTTGTGCAGCATCGACCAGGCCAAGGACCTCGCCATGGGGTCATGCAGGGAGCCGAGCGAGGCGGTCAGGCATGACAGCGAGGTGTCGTCGGGCCGCACGACGGCGTAGGTGAGGTCCTCGTCGTTGACGATGACGAGATCGGGAGCGGGCAGCCCCACGGCCTCGACGACGTCGAGGCTCGCGGCCTCCAGGACCACCGGCAGGCGGTGGGTGCGTACCAGCGCTCCGTCCCCGTCGAAGGAGTACAGGCCGACGACGAGCGTGTGCGGACGCAGCACGCTCTGCCCGCTCACCGGGTCGATCCCCTCCTGTTGCAGGGTCAGGGAGGCGATGCGTCCCTCATGAACGACCAGCTCGTCGGTGATGACTGAGGGGCCTGCGGTGTGGAGCCAGGCACGAGCCCAGTTCTGCATGTCACGGCCCGAGACCTGGGAGAGCACGTGCAGGAAATCGTCCAGGGAGGCGTTGCCGTAGGCTCTGCGCTCGAAGAGGAGACCCGAGGCCTTGAAGAAGGCCTCCTGGCCGACGTGGGCGACGAGCTGCTTGAGGACGGCGGCCCCCTTGGCGTAGGTGATGCCGTCGAAGGCCTGCCGGGCGGCCTCGACGTCGTCGACCCGGGCGACGATGGGGTGGGTAGTGGCCGGCCGGGAGTCCTCCAGGTAGGCCCAGGCCTTACGGGTGGAGGCGAAGCTCACCCAGGCCTCGGTGTAGCCGGCCGCCTCGGCCTCGGCCCAGGTGCCCTGGTGATCGGCGAAGGACTCCTTGAGCCAGGTGTCCTCCCACCAGGTGGGGGTCACGAGGTCGCCGAACCACATGTGACACATCTCGTGGAGGATCGTGTTGGCGCGTCCGGCCCTCTGGGAGCGGGTGACCGGCCCCCTGAAGAGGTAGAGCTCCTCGTTGAAGGTGACGCAGCCAGGGTTCTCCATGGCGCCGAGGTTGTACTCCGGGACAAGCACGCTGTCGTAGGAGTCCCAAGGGAAGCCGTAGGCGTAGGCCCGGTCATAGAGGTCCAGGCCGGCCCGGGTCAGGTTGAGGAGCTCAGCGGCATCGAGGTGCTCGGCGAGGCTGGCTCGGCAGGACCACGACAGCGGGATCGTCAGGCCCGGCCGGCTCGGGGACGTCCATTGCCCGGTCACTCGGTGCCAGGGGCCGGCCGCCAGTGCGGTGAGGTAGCTGGGCAGGGGCCTGGAGGCGGCGAAGGACGTCGTCTCACAGCCGCAGTCCGTGCCGATCGCGGCCTGGGGGCTCGATCCGCCTGCTTGCGGGCGGGTGTTGGACATGACCGTCCAGCCGCGGGGGTGCGTGACCTCCAGCGAGAAGCGGGTCTTGATATCCGGCTGCTCCATGACCGGCCAGGCCCGGCGCGCGTCGGAGGGCTCGAAGTGGGTGTAGAGGTAGGTGGCGCCGTCGACCGGGTCGTGGAAGCAGTGCAGTCCCTGACCCGAGTTGGAGTAGAGGCCGCGTGCCGTGATCTCCACCGTGTGCTCGCCCGGGTCGAGGACGGGCAGCTCGATACGGGCCCCGTCCCAGGTCACCGGGGCGGGTTGCCCGTCGACGCTGAGGGAGTCGACCGTCTGCCCCACGAAGTCCACCCAGAGTCCTTCGGCGCGTTGCCTGATGTCCAGGCCCATCAGGCAACGCACGCTGAAGGCGGCCTCGTGGCGGTCGATGGCCCCGGTGACGTCGACGGCGACGTGGGTGGAGGGCACCTGGCACACCGAGGAGCGCCAGGCGGCCTCCTCGTGACGCAGGTTCGTGGGGCTGTCGGAGCGGGCGGGCGCGGTGGTCGTCATGCGCCAAAATCTAGCGGCATGCGGTCACGGCCGAGACCTCAACGAGCCTGGTACGAGGATGGGTACCAGGCCTCGTCAAACCTCAGTCCCACTTCTCCTCGGTGCGCTCGGGCGTGGCCCACAGGGTGTGGTAGACGCCCTCGACGTCATCGGTGCGGTGGTAGGTGTGCGAGCCGAAGAAGTCTCGCTGCCCCTGGATGAGGGCGGCCGGCAGGCGCCGGGAGCGCAGCTGGTCGACGTAGGCCAGGGAGGAGGCGAAGGCCGGGGCGGGGACGCCGGCGGTGGCGGAGGTCGCCACGACCTGGCGCCAGGCGGGCAGAACCTTCGCCAGGGAGGAGGCGAAGACCGGCGCCGTGAGCAGACTGGCCAGAGAGGGGTTCTCGGCGTAAGCACGGGTGATGTCGTCCAGGAAGCGGGCGCGGATGATGCAACCGCCTCGCCAGATGCGGGCCATGGCACCCAGGTCGATGTTCCAGTCGAACTGCTTGGAGGCGGTGGCGATCTCATCGAAGCCCTGGGCGTAGGCGGCGATCTTGGAGCCGTAGAGGGCCTGCTTGACGGCATCGACGAAGCCGCGTCGCTCCTCGGGGTCGGTCAGGGCCGTCTGCGTGGTTCCTGCAGCGATGTCAGCGGCCTGGACCGCGGCCCGCGCCGCGCTGGAGGAGGAGACCGCGCGCGCGAACGTGGCCTCGGCGATGGCGGGCACGGCTACTCCCAGCTCGAGGGCCGTCTGGGTGGTCCACACGCCGGTACCCTTCTGCCCGGCCGCGTCGACGACGACGTCGACGAAGGCCTCACCGGTGGCCGCATCGGTGTGGGACAGGACCTCGGTGGTGATGTCGATGAGGTAGGAGTCGAGCTCGGAGTCCTTCCAGGAACGGAAGACCTCAGCGATCTCGGGGACCGTGAACCCGCCGACGTGGCGCAGCAGGTCGTAGGCCTCGGCGATGAGCTGCATGTCGGCGTACTCGATGCCGTTGTGGACCATCTTGACGAAGTGGCCGGCACCGTCGGGACCGACGTGGGTGCAGCACGGCGTGCCGTCCACGTGGGCAGAGATGGACTCCAGCATCGGCCCCAGGCGGTCGTAGGACTCGGCGGTGCCGCCGGGCATGATCGAGGGGCCGTTGAGCGCCCCCTCCTCGCCGCCGGAGACCCCCATGCCCACGAAGTGCAGCCCGCGCTCACGCAGGGAGATCTCGCGGCGCCGGGTGTCGGTGTAGAGCGTGTTGCCGGCGTCGACGATGATGTCGCCGGGCTCCATGAGGGCGGCCAGCTCCTCGATGACCGCCTCGGTGGCCGCTCCGGCCTGGACCATGATGATGGCCACACGCGGCGTGCGCAGCGAGGCCACGAAGTCCTTCAGGTCAGCGGCGGGCACGAAGTCGCCCTCGGAGCCGTAGCGTTCGATGAGCCTCTCGGTGCGGGCCAGCGTGCGGTTGAAGACGGCGACCGCGTGACCGTGACGAGCCAGGTTGCGGGCCAGGTTCGCCCCCATCACCCCCAGCCCGAAGACACCGAGGTCGGCTGTGGCCGGTGCGGGGATGAAGCTGCTCATGGACGTCCTTTCCTGTGCCGCAGCCCCCTCATGACGGCGCTGCGATTCCAAGCCTTGGTGGCGGAGGATAATGGTTGCGCTCTGCGATAACGGCAACGGCGTGTCAACATTCCGGTTCACGACGCTGATGAGTACCACCCGCACCTGTCAACCTCTGTGACCCTACCGCGTCCAGTCCTCGCGCACGAGGACCGTCCGTGGTTCAGACGTGTCGGCAACGACGTGTGACGGCTCACGACAGGCCTGTCCCTGCCGAATGAGCCGCCTGAGGTGGCGCTACAGTGACAGGTGCGGCCAGCACGGTTCCTCCGGGCGGTGCAGCGGCCCCGGCCGGGCCTCCGCTCAGGGCGCCGCAGTGCTCCGACAACCCGTCGGTGCCATCTGGTCCGCCGTTCGTCGAATCTCAGAAAGGCTGACGTGTCCAGCTCCGACTCTGCGACTCCGTTCCCGTCGTCGAGACCCGCGCGGGCGGTCAACCCGCTTCTCGACGCCCGTGACCTTCGCCTTCCGCGTATCGCGGACCCCTGCGTCCTGGTGATGTTCGGCATCACCGGCGATCTGGCCCGTCACAAGCTCCTCCCCGCGATCTACGACCTGGCCAACCGGGGTCTGCTCTCCCCCAGCTTCTCCCTGGTGGGGGTCGGCCGGCGCTCCTGGTCCGACGACGACCTGCGCGCCTACGTGGAGAAATCGGCTCGGGAGGGCGCCCGTACCCCGTGGCGTCCCGCCATCTGGGAGCAGCTGGCAGCGGGGATGCGCTTCGTGGAGTTCACCTCCTTCGAGGACGACGCCGCCTACGACCGGCTCACGGCCGTGGTGGATGACCTGGACGCCACCCGGGGCACGCGCGGCAACCGAGCCTTCTACCTGTCGATCCCTCCGGGGTGGTTCCCCGCCGTCACCGAACGCATCGCCCGCTCCGGGCTCGTGGAGGAGTCGGCCGAGGCCTGGCGCCGCGTGGTCATTGAGAAGCCCTTCGGGCACGACCGCGCCAGCGCCCGAGAGCTCGATGATCTCGTGGGACGCATCGTGCGTCCCGACGACGTCTTCCGGGTCGACCACTACCTGGGCAAGGAGACGGTGCAGAACATCCTGGCGCTGCGGTTCGCCAACACGATGTTCGAACCGCTGTGGAACCAGCGCTACGTCGACCACGTCCAAATCACGATGGCCGAGGACATCGGTATCGGAACCCGGGCCGGCTACTACGACACCATCGGCTCGGCGCGCGACGTCATCCAGAACCACCTGCTCCAGCTCCTGGCACTGACCGCGATGGAGGAGCCCACCAGCATGGAGGCTGCCGCGGTGCGCCTGGAGAAGGAGAAGGTGCTCAACTGCGTGCGTCTGGAGCGCGACGGGGTGCTGGACCTGGACCTCACCACTGCCCGGGGCCGTTACGACGCCGGCTTCCAGGGAGGGCTGCCGGTGCGGGGCTATCTGGAGGAGGACGGCGTCGCCGCCGACTCCCGCACCGAGACCTTCGCCGCCCTGCGTCTGGAAATCGCCAACCGTCGCTGGGCCGGCGTTCCGTTCTATCTGCGCGCCGGTAAGCGCCTGACCCGCCGGGTCACCGAGGTCGCCGTCGTCTTCAAGCAGCCGCCGTTCCTGCCCTTTGAGTCGGCGGCCACCACGGCCGTGGGTGCCAACACCATCGTGCTGCGCATCCAGCCCGATGAGGGCATCACGCTGCGGCTGGCCTCCAAGGTGCCCGGAACCCAGATGGAGCTGCGCGACGTCTCCATGGACTTCGGCTACGGAGCCACCTTCAACGAGGAGTCCCCGGAGGCCTACGAGCGCCTCATCCTCGATGCGCTCCTGGGTGACGCCCCGCTCTTCCCCCACCAGCGCGAGGTCGACCTGTCCTGGCGCATTCTCGATCCCGTCATCGAGCACTGGAGCGCCGGTGGGAGTCCCGAGGGCTATCGCCCCGGCTCCTGGGGGCCGGTAAGTGCCCACGAACTCCTTGCCCGCGACGGCCGCACCTGGAGGCGCTCATGATTACCACACTGACCGCGACGACCACCTCCCGGATCGTCTCCCGGCTGGTGGAGCACGAGGGGACCTCCGGCTCCTCCCGGGTGCTGTCTCTCGTGATCTCCACCGACGAGAAGGGCCTGGAGGACGCGCTGTGCGCCGCGCACGGCGCCAGCCGGGATCACCCCAGCCGCATCATCGCCGTCGTCAAACCGCCTGAGGAGGACACTGCCGGTCGCGTGACTCCACGCAGCCGTGACGGACACGTCCCAGCCCAGGCCGGAGGGCACCTGGATGCCGAGATCCGTGTCGGTCACGACGCCGGTGCCGGTGAGACGCTGGTTCTGAGGCCTTGGGACGAGGCGGCTCTGCACACCGACACGCTGGTGGTGCCCTTCCTCCTGCCCGACGCCCCGGTGGTCGTGTGGTGGCCGACGACCGTCCCCGAGATCCCCTCACAGGATCCCTTGGGACGCCTTGGCTCCACACGCATCACCAACACTCCCGCGCAGGACTTCCCGGCCAGGGCGCTGCGAGAGCTGGCACCGGTGAGCGTGCGTGGAGACATCGATCTGGCCTGGACCCGCATCACCCTGTGGCGCGCCATGGTGGCCTCCACCCTGGACCCGCTGCTGCGCGCGGGCAGCCTGCGAGAGCTCGTGGTGGCCGGCGAGCCGAGGAACTCCTCGCTCTCCCTCATGATCGCGTGGTTGCGGCTGCGGCTGGACATACCGGTCACGAGAGTCGATAAGGAGGACTTCAAGGGCATCTCCTCCATTACCGCCAGAACCGACGACGGCGAGATCATCATCGCCCGCCATGACCTGGAGCGGGTCACGATCACGCGCCCCGGCTCCCCCGAGCCCCAGGTGGTCACGATGGCGCGGCGCGAGCCGGTCAGCACCCTCAACGAGGAGCTGCGCCGGCTCACCCCCGACCTCGTCTACCAGGAGGTCCTGGCCACGCTGCTCGAGGAGCCCGTCAATGACTGACACCGGCACCCCCCGCACCCGGGCCATCGCTGAGATCCAGGAGGCGGCTTCGGCCGCCGCCACGCCAGAGGTCATCGTGCTTCCCACACTGAGCGACGCCGCGCGCAGGGCCTGCCAGGACACCGTGCGAATCCTGGCCGCGGCGGTGACGGACCGGGGAGTCGCCCACCTGGCGCTGACAGGCGGTTCCGGGGGGATGGCGCTGTCTGAGGCCCTCGCGCCGCTCATCGCCGCCCAGCCCGAAGAGGTGCGTCGCGCCATCCACCTGTGGTTCGGTGACGAGCGCTTCGTGCCCGCCGGGGACCCGGAACGCAACGATCTGCTGGCCACTCCCCTCATCGCCGCAGGCATCAGGGAGTCTCAGACCCACCGGCTGGCCGCTCCGAACGAGGTCGGTGGCCTGGATGAGGCGACCGCCCGCATGGCCCACGAGCTTATGTCGGCGGGTGTGGCCCACGGCGGCTTCGATGTCATCCACGTGGGGCTGGGACCTGATGCGCACGTCTGCTCCCTCTTCCCCGGGCACCCGGCCGCGCTCGCGGTGGAGGCTCCCGCCGTGGCCGTGCGCAACTCGCCCAAGCCGCCTCCCGAGCGCTACTCCCTGACCTTCGATGCCTTGCAGCATGCCGGCCGGATCATGGTGGTGGCCGGCGGTGAGGGCAAGGCCGAGGCGGTCCGCCTGGGGCTGGGCGCTCCCGATGTGCTTAAGGCACCGGCCTCGTGCTGCCGGGGAAAGCAGACCACCTGGTACCTGGATGAGCAGGCCAACGCCCTGACGACTGATTGAGTCTGATCCGGTCGCCCTGCCTGCGCAGTGCGGGCCGACGAGCCCGAGACTTCATGTCGGTGGGTAGGGCTACCGTAGCCTCATGAACGCTTCCGGCCGGCTCCTGGCGCGCCTGACGGTACTCGGTGCGCTCAGTGCGTCGGGGATGACAGCAGCTCTTCCCGTCCATGCCGATGATGCCTCGCCGGAGCCCTCGCAGAGGTCAGCGGCCACCGAGCTCGCCGCCCTCCATGAGGCGCCCTGGGACCGGAGAGGAGACTTCATCCTGTCCCTGAAGGCATCTCTTGAGGTGCTTTCGGAGCTGCCCGAGGACGCTCCGGCCGCCCGCTCCTGGGCCGAGGGAGGTTCCCGAACCGGCTGGTTCGGTGAGGCGTGGACCGACGTTGACGGTGACGGTTGTGACACTCGTAACGAGATCCTGGCCCGGGACCTGGAGGATGCCGACTTCTCGCGCGCCGACGGCCTTCAGTCCCGGGAGGAGGGACGTGGCCGGGGTGCGGGCGTGTGCCCGGACGCCACTGTCTGGGCGGGCGTCCTTCAGGATCCCTACACCGGCAGAAGGGTCACCTTCACACGCGGTCAGGAGACCTCGGCGGCTGTCCAGATCGACCATGTGGTACCGCTGAACTACCTCTACGCCCACGGAGCCTGGCAGTGGGATGAGCGCACCCGACTGCTGGTGGCCAACGACCCGCTGAATCTCGTCGCCGTTGAAGGCGAGGCCAATCAGGCCAAGGGCGCCTGCGGGCCGGCGAGCTGTCCCGTTGGTTCCACCGAGACCGGCAGCTGGCGGCCCACCGGACCGGGCGGCTGGTGGCCGGCCAACTCCTCCTACCGCTGCACCTACGCACGTCGCTTCGTCTCAGTGGCCGCCGCCTACCGGCTTGGCCTGCCTCAGGCCGACAAGGCGGCGCTGAGCACCACCTTGAACAGCTGTCTCGCCGGTGGGGACGGGACCGCATCCCTCCCGGAACGCGCCGCGCGTAGCGCGAAAGAGGTCGGCTCCGTGGTGTGGCACAGTCCCCGATACGCCGCACTGGCAGCACTCGGCGCCCTGGTTCTGGGCTGGGGACTCATCCTTCGAGGCAGACGCCGAGGGCGCGCAGTCTCACGGCGTCGGCGCCGTTCCATGTCCCGCCACTGAGCCGTCTGCTTAGGATGCCGCCATGGCAGCTCACCCCCGTTCCGCCTCCAGCGGCAACAACGCTCCAAGTGCACCGACGTCGGCTCGTATCGACGTCTGGCTGTGGAGCGTGCGGCAGATCAAGTCCCGTTCGGCGGCGACGAGCGCCTGCAAGGCTGGGCATGTACGCATCAACGGAGAGACCGCCAAGCCCGCCCAGCACGTCTCGGTGGGGGACGAGGTCCGCTACCGGGTCGATGGCTTCGACCGGCTACTGACCGTCACTCGAATCCTCACCAAGCGGGTGGGTGCCCCCATCGCCCGCACCGCGTACATCGACTCCTCTCCCCCTCGCCCGTCGCCCCTGGATGCGCCGGCAGCTGTCATCCGAGATCGCGGGGCAGGACGGCCCACGAAGAAGGAGCGTCGTCAGCTCGACGCCCTCATGGGAGGCGGACGCCATCAGGATGACCGCGTCTGACGCGCCGGGGTGAGCGGCCTCACCGCCAGCAGATTTCGGAAGGAGCCGCCCCATGGGTTAAGGTTCTGCTCGTTGCAAGCGGCCCGAAGCCGCGAGTCAACGGGCTGTGGCGCAGTTTGGTAGCGCACTTGACTGGGGGTCAAGGGGTCGTGGGTTCAAATCCCGCCAGCCCGACCAGAACAAAGGTCCGCACTCTTTCAAAGGAGTGCGGACTTTTTTGTTGACAGCACTTCGGCAGCAGACGTTCACATTCTTCCGAGGCCACCCTTATCAACACCAGACACATTTGCATCCCACATAACAACCATTAGGCTAATTTAAGCCGATGAGCCCGATAGTAATTTACCGACCTTTAATCACGATCCAGTCAACGTTGCAATGACGGCGATCACCCAGCCTGCCCGCCGCCTGCGGCCAGTTTTCATTGGTACCTCAAGACGAAAGAACTACCCCTTGCAGTCGGCCACATGATTCAGCCGCGCGACGAATTCGGTCAGAAAAGTCACAACCGAATAACATGCATGGCCGACGCGACTGTGGTTGAGTGAACACCGACATCAAGGGTGTCTCACAGCATCCTGCGCGTCGGCTCATCGTCGATTGTGCAAATCAGACTGTGTTCTCATATTCCCGATCAGAGAGAACGACACATGAACATCAAGCGCGTCATCGCCGCAGCTGCGCTCACCGTCGTGCCGCTGACCGCCTCCTCGGCCGCACTGGCCGCTCCGGCCGCCCCTCAGGGCGCACCTGCAGCCGCCGCCGCGGTTCCCGCCCAGGTGACCTCGGAGGGGGCCCAGTACGCCGACACCGTCCTGAACAAGGTCAACGAGCTGCGCAGCAGCCTGAACCTTCAGCCCGTGACCCGGTACCAGGAGCTCGACGCCGTCGCACAGGACTGGTCCGAGCAGCAGGCCGCCGCCAACAACATGAGCCACCGCCCCGACTTCACGTCGGTCTACCCCAAGGGCTGGACCACCGGCTCTGAGAACGTGGCCTGGCGTACCGCGGGTGGCGACACCGGCGCGCTGATCTTCGACCAGTGGCTCAACTCCCCCGGCCACTACAAGAACATGACCGACCCGAACGTCAACTCCATCGGCATCGGTTTCGCCCAGACCTCGGACGGCAGGTGGTACGCCACCCAGAACTTCGCCGCCTACAACGTCAGCAACTCGACGCTGACCCCGTCGACCACGACGACCACCAACACCACCACGACGACGACGAAGAGCAACACCCCGCCGTCGACGACCGACACCCCGCCGACGGACACCACCGTTCCCGGTCCGACGCCGACCCCGGAGACCACTCCGTCGACGCCGTCCACCGAGACGACTGCTCCGGCTCCGACTGCTCCCCCGACCTCGGAGACCACCACCCCTGCGTCCACGCCTTCCGCTCCGGCCACCACGGTGACCACTGAGACCGTCACGACCACCGGTACCCCGGCCAAGCCGTCAGCGACTCCTGTCGTTGCGGCTCCTCGCACCACCCCGACGAAGCCCGCCCTGGCCACCACTGGTCCGAGCATCGCCGTCGCCGTCGCCGCCGCCGGCCTGCTGGGCACCGGCGCCGTCCTCGTCATGCGTCGCCGCCAGGCCAGCTGACTGAGCTGAAGGCTCTCAGAGCGCGAGCCGTTCCTCTGACGGGCGCCTGTTGGTCCACTGATCGGTGTGGGCCAGCAGGCGCCCGTCTTGTGCGCGCCTCACACCGTGCTGACATGGACGCGTCATCCTTGAGAGGATGACGCCGTGAAGCACCTTCCCCTGGAGCCCGAGCTCCTCGCAGCGTTGCCCGCGCAGATCGATCTCCGTCTTGTTGTCACCGACATGGACGGAACTCTCCTGGATGGTCGTGGGCGCGTTCCCGCCGGGCTGCAGGAGGCAGTCGAAGACATGCGAGCCGCCGGCATCGTCTTCACCCCCGCCTCGGGTAGGCAGCTGGCGAACCTGCGTGCGGTCCTGGGCTCCGCCGTCGAGGACTCACCACTGATCGCTGAGAACGGTTCCTTCGTCGTCCACGGCAGTGAGGAGGTCCACTCCGACACCATCAGCGCCCAGGACGCCGAGGCCGCCATCACCACCACCCGCCACCTGGTCGACTCCGGGTACGACGTCGGCGCGGTTGTAGCCGGCAAGCACTGCGCCTACATCGAGCGCTCCGATGCGGCCTTCCTGGAACAGGCCGGGTTGTACTACGAGGCGCTGGAGATCGTCGAGGACCTGACCGCCATCGCCCTGGATGAGGTGCTCAAGGTCGCGGTCTTCGACTTCGACGACGTCGAGAACGGCAGTTCTCAGGCACTGACCGCTGCGGTTACCCACGTGCAGACCGTCGTCTCCGGGTTGCACTGGACGGACATGATGTCGGCGCAGGTCTCGAAGGGGCGGGCCCTGGCGGCGCTTCAGGCCAGGCTCGGAGTCCTCCCGGAGCAGACTGCTGTCTTCGGGGACTACCTCAACGACCTGGATCTCTACGACCACGCGGACCTGGGC
The DNA here is from genome assembly GCF_048514265.1 of Actinomyces sp. SKVG-SVH-4(1). NCBI lineage: Bacteria > Bacillati > Actinomycetota > Actinomycetes > Actinomycetales > Actinomycetaceae > Actinomyces > Actinomyces sp. SKVG-SVH-4(1). Next base: position 234,041 of record NZ_JBGEVE010000002.1, read on the forward strand.
TTCGCCATGCGCAATGCTCACCCCGGCATCCATGCCGCAGCGGCGTACACGGCGCCCGCCAACACCGAGGACGGTGTCCTGCGTACAGTCGAGGAGCTGCTCAGGCGCTCTCGGAGACAAGGCTGAGATACGCGGGACGGCCTCGAACCGGTCAGTCCGAGGCCGTCCCGATGGGTTGGTTGCCCGTCGGGTTACTGACCCAACCAGGCCTTCATGCCGCCGCTGACGTTGAGCAGCTCGCCGGTGTAGCCGGCAGCGGTCAGGGCCTTGACCGCCTTGGCGGAGCGCACTCCGCCGGCACAGATGACCGCAGTGGGGCGGGACGCATCGAGCTCTCCCATCCGGTCGGCCACCTCGCCCAGTGGGATGTTGACTGAACCGGGGATCGCCGTGCGCGCCACCTCGTCGGGCTCACGCACGTCAAGGACCACCAGGTCCTCCTCCGCCTCGAGCCGACGCCGCAGCTCATCGACATTGATTTCCTTCACGATTTTCTCCTCAACGGGATATGAGTCGCTGACACGACAGAGTATTCGGCTGGTCTGGCCGGGTTAGCGGCGCAGGCTGCGGTAGCGGGTGATGAGGCCGCGGGTGGAGGCGTCCTGCCCTGCGAGGGCCTCCTCGTCGCCCTGGACGGCGGGGGCGATCTCGAGGGCCAGCTTCTTGCCCAGCTCCACTCCCCACTGGTCGAAGGAGTCGATGCCCCACACGATGCCCTGGGTGAAGGTGATGTGCTCGTAGAGGGCGATGAGCTCTCCGACGACCGTGGGCGTCAGCGCCGGGGCGAGGATCGAGGTGGTCGGCTTGTTGCCGGCGAAGACGCGGGCCGGGACGATCTCCTCGGCGGTGCCCTCGGCACGCACCTCATCGGCGGTCTTGCCGAAGGCGAGCGCCGCGGTCTGGGCCAGGTAGTTGGACAGGAACAGCTCGTGGACGTCCACTCCCCCGTCCTTGGTGGGGTGCGCGGGGTTGGCCACGGCGATGAAGTCCGCGGGGATGAGCTGGGTGCCCTGGTGGATGAGCTGGTAGAAGGCGTGCTGGCCGTTGGTGCCCGGTTCTCCCCAGAAGACCTCACCGGTCTCGGTGGTCACGGGGCTGCCGTCCCAGCGCACGGACTTGCCGTTGGACTCCATGGTGAGCTGCTGGAGGTAGGCGGGGAAGCGGTGCAGGTACTGGGCGTAGGGCAGGATGGCGTGGGAGCCGGCCTTGAAGAAGTTGACGTACCAGACGTTGAGCAGGCCCATGAGCATGGGGACGTTCTCAGTCGGAGCCTTGGTGGCGAAGTGCTCGTCAACGGTGTGGAAACCGGAGAGGAAGTCGGCGAAGTTCTCCGGGCCGATGGCCACGGCCAGGACCGTGCCGACAGCGGAGTCCACCGAGTAGCGTCCACCCACCCAGTTCCAGAAGCCGAAGGCGTTGGCCGGGTCGATGCCGAACTCGGCGACCTTGTCCAGGGCGGTGGAGACGGCCACGAAGTGCTTGGCGATGGCGCCGTCGGTCTCAATGCCCTTGGCCTGGAGGGCGGCCAGGAACCAGTCGCGGGCCATGCGGGCGTTGGTGAGGGTCTCCAGGGTGGTGAAGGTCTTGGAGGCGATGATGAACAGGGTCGTCTCCGGGTCGAGGTCCGCGACCTTCTCGGCACAGTCGGTGGGGTCGATGTTGGAGATGAAGCGGCACTCAAGGCCCTTCTGCACGTAGGGCTTGAGGGCCTCATAGACCATGACGGGGCCGAGGTCGGAGCCACCGATACCGATGTTGACGACCGTCTTGATGGGCTTGCCGGTGATGCCGGTCCACTCCCCCGAGCGGACGCGTCGGGCGAAGGCGTAGATCTTCTCCAGGACCTCGTGGACGTCGGCGACGACGTCCTGGCCGTCCACGGTCAGGGAGTCGGCGGCCGGGCGGCGCAGGGCGGTGTGGAGAACGGCCCGGTCCTCGGTGATGTTGATGTGCTCGCCGGCGTACATGGCGTCGCGGCGGCCCGGGACGTCCACCTGCTCGGCGAGCTCGACCAGGGCGTCGCGGACGTCGTCGGTCAGCAGGTTCTTGGACAGGTCGACGTAGAGGTCTCCCAGCTCGTAGGAGAAGCGCTCGGCGCGCTGCGGGTCGTCGGCGAACCAGGCGCGCAGGTCCGGGGTCATGGAGTCGTGGAGCTCGGTGAGGCGCTTCCAGGCGGGCGTGGTGGTGGGGTCAACCGGATTCAGCATGGCTACAGTCTATGGGTGTTGCGGCCACGCGCCACTGTCCGGTGCCAAACGTTCTCACGCTCGCGGCGTCCTGCTGGTTCTTGACGCGCCGGCGCGGGATCCTCAAGGCTGCCCCATACGATGAGGCGATGGAGCCTTCTTCAGCCGGCCTCCAGAGAACAGGCGGGTGGCTGCACCTGGCACTCACCTGCGTCGGGACGGTTGTCGTGGTTGCGTCACTGGCAGTGGGCATCATCGCAACAACCGGCTGGCAGAACACCTACAAGCTCCCCGCGTGTGTCCCAGCCTCGGACTGCCTCGGTCAGACCCGCGAGGCTGTGGCCGAGAACCCGGCCATCCTGTTGCTGGGAGTCATGACCCTCCTACTGGCTGCGGCCGACGTATGGGCACTCGTCCAGATGCGGCGGCACCGCACGACGTTCTGGGTGCAATTCTCCGGCGCATTGCTGGCACTGACGACGATACTGTCTCTCAACACCCTGACGGCATGGTGGAGCTTCCGTTCCCTGGTCTATTGATCGGGCGGCACTTGCCCGAGGTTTGAACCCGTTACCGGTCGCTGAGAGCCTGACGATCGCTGATGGTCTGCTGTCGGTACTGGCTCGGTGAGAGCCCCAGGACGCGTCGGAAGTCGGCGGTCAGGTGGGCGTGGTCAGCGTAGTCGAGTTCGGCGGCCACCTGCGCAACGGTGACGGACGAATCCTCCCGGAGCCGCTGTGCTGCCTCTTGGAGCCGGCAGCGTCGGATCACTGCGAGTGGGGGCAGGCCGATGTACTTCTCACAGAGGCGTTGGAGACTGCGGACAGAAAGATCGAGGCGTCGCGCCAGCTGATCGACGCGCAGGACGCTTCTGTCGGAGGCGACGACGTCCTCCATCTTGTTGGCGATGAGCGCCATCGCTTGTGGCGGCCCGGCATGTTGGGCCACCCAGTCTGCCAGCGCACTGGCGGCACGTTGTCCACCCCTCATCGTGTTGGTATCCGCCATGGCGTCAGCAACCGCAGCGCCCAGGTCAGGGTCCTCGAGCGGCCGATGGGAGTTCCGGATCAGGGACGGGGAGCACAGCGCACCCGCTGCCGCAGGCCTGAGAAGGGCTCCGACGGCCCATCCTCGGCCTTCCAGCTCACGATAGGAGATGCTCGTCGTCGGGCCGTGCAGAGCCATGCCATCGGGCTCGACAACGAGGTTGCAGGCGGGGAACGGGAGCACCTCCTGGCGGTCCCGTTGTCCTGCGGGCAAGTCCCAGCGTGGGATCCAGATCCAGCGGACCCGATCGGCCAGTGCCTCGGGGACAGGCTGGCGGTGAAAGGTCGGAAGCCTGGAGGGATAGAGGATCCCCCGTCGATCAGCGGTCGTCTCGGGCACGGCTCCTCACCTTTCCGGAGCTGTCGCAGATCTTCAAGCGAAGGCACCTCCATCGTTCCTACAGTCGTTGGCATGAGTACACGCAACCTATCCGGGGCCACTGGTCACTACACGACTGATGGGACTCCGCACGGCTTCACCAGCATCACACCGTTTCTGGCGGTTGACGGCGCCGACCGAGCGCTCAGGTTCTACCGTGACGTCTTCGGTGCGCGCATCGTGGACAGTGTGGAGATCGAGGGTGCGGTCGTCCACGCAGAGCTCGACTTCGGTCACGGCAGGATCCAGATCGGTGAGCCCTCAGCCTTGTCCGGTCTGGTTGCGACTCCGTCGGATGAGCCGGTCTGCTACTCGATCCGCCTGTACTGCCCGGATGTCGACGCCGCCGTTGAGCGGGCTACTGCCGCCGGTGCGACCTTGCTGGAACCGCCCGACACCTTCGTGTCCGGGGACAGGTTCGCCTCCATCCGCGATCCCTTCGGCGTGCGGTGGTCGGTCATGACCCGGGTCGAGGACTTGTCCGAGGAGGAGAGTTCCGCACGTGTTGCCGCGTGGGCCCAGAAGCAGGCCGTTTCCGACAGCTGAGCCCTTCCGGGGCTCAGCGCCGCTGGCGCTTCTCGCGCACGCGCACCCCGATCTGGATGGGGGTGCCGGTGAAGCCGAACTCCTCACGCAGGCGGCGCTCGATGAAGCGCCGGTATCCGGCGTCGAGGAAACCGGTGGTGAAGATGACGATCCGGGGCGGGGCCACCTGGACCTGGGTGGCGAAGAGGATGCGGGGCTGCTTGCCGCCGCGCACCGGGTGCGGGGTGGCGGACTGCAGCTGGCCCAGGAAGCCGTTGAGTCGGCCCGTGGGAACGCGCGTGGTCCAGCCCTCCAGGGCGGCGTCGAGGGCGCGCACAAGCCGGTTGGTGTGCCAGCCGGTCCGGGCGGCCAGGTTGATGTGGGGGGCCCAGGAGACGTGGGCCAGGTCGTGCTCGACCTCCCACAGGAGCATCTTCTGGCGCTCCTCGTCCACCAGGTCCCACTTGTTGTTGACCAGGACCAGGGCTCGGCCGGCATCAACGGCCTGCTGGACCACGCGCACGTCCTGCTCGCTGATCGGCTCGGAGGCGTCCAGCAGGACGACGGCGACCTCGGCCTTGTCGATGGCGCCCTGCGTGCGCAGCACCGCGTAGTAGTCGGCGCCCCGTGACTGCTTGACCCGCCGGCGGATCCCCGCGGTGTCGACGAAGACCCACTGGCGCCCGTCGAGCTCGATGATCTCGTCGACTGGGTCACGGGTCGTGCCCGCGGTCTCGTTGACGACGACGCGCTCCTGGCCCGCGATGGAGTTCAGCAGAGAGGACTTGCCGACGTTAGGACGCCCCACGAGAGCGATGCGGTGCAGGTCCCCCTCCGGCGCTGCGGTGGCCACGGCGGAGACCTCCGGAAGGACCTCCATGACGGCGTCGAGGACCTCGCCGCTGCCCCGGCCGTGCAGGGCCGAGACCGGGAAGGGCTCGCCCAGCCCCAGGTTCCACAGGGTGGCGGCGTCCCCCTCCTGGGCCGGGGAGTCGACCTTGTTGGCGGCCAGGACCACCGGCTTGCCGCTGCGGCGCAGCATCCGCACCACGCGGGCGTCGGTCTCGGTGATGCCGACCTGGGCGTCGACGACCAGCAGGACGGCGTCGGCCATCTCCACGGCGATCTCGGCCTGGGTGGCCACGGCGGCGTCGAGGCCGGCCACGTCCACCTCCCATCCGCCGGTGTCGACGATGGTGAAGCGGCGCCCGGCCCACTCGGCCGGGTAGGAGACCCGGTCGCGGGTGACACCGGGGGTGTCCTGGACAACGGCCTCGCGACGGCCCAGGACCCGGTTGACCAGCGTCGACTTGCCCACGTTGGGGCGGCCGACGACGGCCAGGACCGGCAGCCCGGGCTCGACGCTGTCGCCGGTGGGCAGGCCGCCGTCGGCCTCCAGGAGGGCGAGGTCCTCCTCATCGAGCTCGTAGTCGGCCAGGCCCGCGCGCATGGCCTGGGCCCGCAGGTCCTCCTCGGCGTCCCGCTGGGCGGCGGCGTCGGCGGCCTCCTCCACCAGGTCCAGGACCCGTTCAACGGACTGCTCCAGGGTCAGCTCGGAGGTGTCCACCAAGGTGACGCCTTCGGGTGCGGTGAGGAACTGGGAGACCGTGGCGTCGTCGCGGTCGCGGCGCACCACCTGGTCGCGCAGGGCGTCGGCGTCGACCTGCTTGCCGGCGGCCTCCAGGTCCCCGGCGCGGCGGGCCAGACGGGCCTCCTCCGAGGCGGTCACCAGTAGGCGGGCGTCGGCGTCGGGCGCGATGACGGTGGTGATGTCACGTCCCTCGGCCACGATGCCGGCACCGGCGGAGAAGGAGCCGGTGTGCCCGGTCGCCTCGAAGCGGATGATCTCGCGCTGGCGGCGCGCCAGCTCGGCGCGCACCTCGAGGTTGGTGGCGACCTTCGAGACGACGGTGGCGATGTGCGGGTCGCGGATCGCGGTCGATACGTCCGTGCCGTCCACGGTGAAGGTGGGGTGCTCAGGATTCAGCCCCATGTGCAGGGGCATCGCGGCGACGGCCTCGGCGACGGCGGCCCCGTCCTCCAGGTCGATGCCCTCGTGCTCGCACCACCAGGCGGCGGCCCGGTACATGGCACCGGTGTCCAAGTAGGCCAGTCCCAGCTCGGCGGCGACGCGCCGCGAGACGGTGGACTTGCCCGATCCGCTCGGTCCGTCGATCGCAACGACGATTCCCATGGTGCCCTCCATCAGGGTCCGATTGACGGTCATGAACTGGGCCAAGCGTCCCACACTCCGGCGCGGTACCGCGGATCAGGTCCCCATGAGCACTGACACAGGCGGACCTCGGTGACGGATTGAACCGGCTTCAGCCCGCGACGACGCGCCAGCCCTGGGCGTCCAGCGCCTCCTCCAGCCGTTGGGCGGCCGCAGGAAGGACGGAGATGAGGGCGATGCCCGCGCTCTGCCCGGCCGAGTGCTCCAGGGAGAAGTCCTCAATGTTGACGCCGGCGGCGCCGACGTCCGAGAAGAGCCTGCCCAGCTCGCCGGCGGCGTCGGGTACCAGGACCTGGACCTCGGTGTAGCGGCGCGGCGCCCCGCCGTGCTTTCCGGGGATACGTGCCCGACCGAGGTTTCCCCGAGTCATGACATCGGTGACCGCGCCGACGGCCCCGGGAGCAACCACACGTGCCGCTCCCGGGGCCGTGTGCTCCGCACTGTCCGGATCGCAGACTGCCGCCTCGATCCCCGTCACCAGCGCAGCCAGGTCATCACTGATCCGGCGCAGCAGGTCGACCACGGGCCCGGCGTTGCCCACGATGATGGCCGACCACAGCCTGGGGTCCGAGGCCGCGATCCTGGTGACGTCACGAAGCCCCTGCCCTGACAGAGCCAGGGCCCCCTCCCCCAGCTCCTCCAGGCGGGCGGCCACGAGTGAGGAGACGAGCTGGGGCACGTGGGAGACGGCGGCGACGGCAGCGTCGTGCTCCGCCGCACCCATGCGCACCGGGGTGGCGCCCACATCGACCGCCAGGTTCCTGATGACCAGCTCCGCCTGTGGATCGGCGTCCTGGCCGACCACCACCCAGGGGCGCCCTGCGAAGAGGTCGCAGTCGGCGGCGCCGGCGCCCGAGCGCTCCCGGCCGGCCATCGGGTGGGAGCCGACGTACCTGCGGGCCTCGTCTCCCGCCCGGGCCCGGACCTCGGCGACGACCCGTTCCTTGACGGAGGCGACGTCAGTGACCACGGCACTGGGGTGGGCGCTCAGCTGCGCGACGACGACGTCGGCGGTGACGTCGGGGGGCGTGGCCACGACGACGATCTGCGGCTCAGGGCTGTCCTTGCCATGAAGCGTTCCCGCTCCCATGTCTCGAGCCAGGGCCAGCGAGGTCGGCGAGGTGTCGGAGAGCAGGACCTCGATACCTGCCGCCCGCAGCGCCAGAGCGAGTGAGGTTCCCAGCAGCCCCGTGCCGACGATGAGCACCGGGCCGCGCGTGGACACTGACGCCCGCGGCTCGGGGGCGCTCACAGCCCGACCTCCTGCTGCAGTGCGGCGATCTCCTCGCCGCTGAGGGGGCGGGTCTGGCCGGGGCGCAGGTTGCCCAGCCGCAGCGGTCCGAGCCGGGTGCGCGCCAGACGCGTCACAGGGTGGCCGACGGCGTCCAGCATGCGCCGCACGATGCGGTTCTTGCCGGAGTGGAGGGTGATCTCAACGATGGAACCGCGCGGCCCGGAGTCCTTGACAGTGACCCGGTCCGCCTTGGCCTCACCGTCCTCCAGCTCGATGCCGCGCCGCAGCTTACGCGGGACCCAGGGCTCAACCTGTCCCTCGACGATGGCGACATAGGTCTTGGCGATCTCGAAGCTGGGGTGCATGAGCCGGTGGGAGAGCTCGCCGTCGTTGGACAGCAGGAGCAGCCCCTCGGTCTCGGTGTCGAGGCGCCCGACATGCACTAGGCGCAGCGAGTCGGGCAGCTCGGGGTGCTCAGCCAGGTAGTCGCGTCCGTACTGGGCCACGGTGGGACGGCCCTCAGGGTCCTCCATGGTGGTGACGATGCCTGCCGGCTTGTGGAGCATGAGGGTGATGAGCTCGGGGTTGGTGAGGATTCGGCTGCCGTCAACGCGGATCTCCTGGGTCAGCGGGTCCACTCTGACGCCCGCCTCGGTGACGGAGATGCCGTCGACGCTGACGCGGCCGTCGGCGATGAGCTGCTCGCAGGCGCGGCGCGAGGCAACCCCTGCGTGGGCCAGGACCTTCTGCAGCCGTTGCCCGGAGGCGACGTGCGGGTCGTCCTGGCCGCCCTTGGTGGCGCGCTCACGCATCTGGAGCAGACGGGCTTCCTCATCCTCATCAATGGCCTCGGCGTCGAAGGCGGCCAGGTCGCCGGCGTCGGCCTGCTCGTCCAGCTCCTCGAGGTCATCCTCGTCGTAGAACTCCTGGGCCCCGAAGTCGCTGTGGGGCACGGACTCGGTTCGGGTGTGGCGGTTTCTCGGGGTCATGGGGTCCTCCTACCGGCCATCTCATCGGCCTGTTCGACGATCTCCCCCAGCGCCTCGACGCGGGGGAGGTAGGGAGCCAGGGGTGGCAGCTCGTCCAGGGAGTCGATTCCCAGGTACTCCAGGAAGTCTCCCGTGGTCCTGTACAGAATCGCACCGGAGGTCTCGGCACCGGCCTCCTCGATGAGGCCGCGGGCGTGCAGGGTGCGCATGACGCCGTCGACATTGACCCCGCGGATCTGTGCGACCCGCCCCCGGGTGACCGGCTGCCGGTAGGCGACGACGGCCAAGGTCTCCAGCGCGGCCTGACTCAGGCGTGCGGTGGCGCCGCCAATGATGAACTGCTCGACGAGGTCGGCGTGCTCAGGCACGGAGGCGAAACGCCACCCACCTGCCGCACGTCGCAGGAGGAATCCATGAGCACGGCTGCCGGGCGCCTCTCCACGGTACTCGGCTGCCAGACTCTCGAGCAGCTCCTCGCAGACGCTCTCCTCCATACCGAGGGCCTCGGCGATCGCAGAGGTGGTCACCGGCTCGTCGGCGACGATGAGGATGGCCTCAGCAGCACTGCGCAGCTCAGACCCCACAGCCTCGCTCATGCGAATTCCTCCTCGAGCTCAGTAAGGTTCTCAGAGGTCATCATGCCGGTCAGGTCGTCCTGGCCGCCGCACCAGGTCACGGTGATCTCGCCCATGGCCTCCGTCTGGTCCAGCTCGGCACTGCCCTGGCGGTGGAGGATGAGCAGCGCCAGGAAGCGGGCCACCACGACGGCGGTGCGCTCGGCGTCCTCAATGATCTGGGCGAAGGTCAGGGTTCCGTGACTGCGCAGCCTGCTGGCGATGAGGCTCAGCTGCTCACCGACCGGTACCCGCTCGTGCAGGTGGACGGTCTGGACGCCTGGATCCGTGGGCCGGGTGAAGGCGCCCACCGCCAGCCGCGTCAGCTCCTCGGGGGTGATGGTGGCCACGAGCTTGGGCAGCAGCGCCGCCAGATGCGGTTCCAGGGCGACGATGCGCGGGTAGCTGCGCGCAGAGGTCTCCGCCCGGTGGCGGAAGGCAGCTGCGGCCTCCTTGAAGGCCCGGTACTGCAGGAGCCGGGCGAAGAGCAGGTCACGGGCCTCGAGCAGCTCGAGGTCGGGCTCCTCCTCGTTCTCGTCATGGGGCAGAAGGCGGTGGGCCTTGAGCGCCAGGAGGGTGGAGGCCACGACGATGAACTCAGATGCGCGCCCCAGGTCCCAGTCCGAGCGCATGTGGGCGATGAAGTCGTCGGTCACCTCGGCCAGCGCCAGCTCGGTGACGTCGAGCCGCTTGCGGGCGATGAGACTCAGTAGCAGGTCGAAGGGGCCTTCGAACTGGGGCAGCGTGACGCTGAATCCGGGCAGCCGGGGCGGCCCCTGCTCCTCCGACTCAGGCGACATCGCCGCGGGCGATGACCTCGCGGGCCAGCCGGCGGTAGGCGTCCGCGCCGGGGTGGGAAGGCGCGTAGCTGGTGATCGGCTCATTGGCCACGGAGGCGTCCGGGAACTTGATCGTGCGCCGGATGCGCGTGTCGAAGAGCTGCTCGCCGAAGGCCTGCTCCAGGCGCTCGAGCACCTCCCGGGAGTGCAGGGTGCGGGAGTCCACCATGGTGGCGAGGATGCCGTCGATCTCCAGGGTGGCGTTGAGGCGGTCCTTGACCCGCTCGACGGTCTCCACCAGGAGCGCCACACCACGCAGGGCGAAGAACTCGGTCTCCAGCGGGATGATGACGCCGTGGGAGGCGGTCAGGGCGTTGATGGTCAGCAGTCCGAGTGAGGGCTGGCAGTCCACGAGGATCACGTCGTACTCGTCGAGCACCGGACGCAGCACCCGCTTGAGGGCCTGTTCGCGGGCGACCTCGTTGACGAGCTGGACCTCGGCGGCGGACAGGTCGATGTTGGCCGGGACGATGTCCAGTCCCTCCACCGTGGTCTCGTGGATGACCGTGCGGATGTCCGGACGGCTGGCGACGAGCAGGTCGTAGATGGTGGAGTCGAGCTCGTGAGCGTTGATGCCCAGGCCGGCCGAGGCCGCTCCCTGGGGGTCGAAGTCGACGATGAGGACCTTGCGCCCCAGCTCGGCCAGTGCGGCGCCGAGGTTGATCGTCGTCGTGGTCTTTCCGACGCCGCCCTTCTGGTTGCACATGGAGATGACCCGAGCGGGTCCGTGCGACTCCAGCGGCGCGGGAACGGGGAAGTCCTTCTCCTCGCTCTCGTCGGTGCCGGGGTTGTCGATCAGGCCTGGCTGGATGGAGTCATTCACGTCATCCAGCCTAGTCGAAAGCCGACCGACATCGCCCAGTTCAGATAGGACACGCCAGAGAACAACGCAGACAGGACTCTCCTTTCAGGCGCGGCCCGGTGCGCACTCAGGCTTCCCCCACCAAAGCCTGGGGTACGGCCCTCACCTGCGGGCTCATCGATCAGGCCAGAGCCCGCGGGTGACTGGTGGCGTAGACCTCCCGCAGGTGGTCGACGGTGACCTTCGTGTAGATCTGGGTGGTGGTGACCGAGGCGTGTCCGAGCATCTCCTGGACGACACGCACGTCCGCCCCTCCCGCCAGCAGATGCGTGGCGAAGGAGTGGCGCAGGGTGTGGGGGGAGATGCGCCGCTCGTCGGCGCCGTCCGTCCCGATGAGACCGGCCCGTTCAGCGGCCTGTTGGAGGACCGCCCAGGCGCTCTGCCGACTCAGGGGCCTGCCCAGGGTGTTGAGGAAGACCTGTGGCACTCCCCTGCCCTTCTCGGCCAGGACCGGCCGCCCTCGCACCAGGTAGGCGTCCAGCGCCTCCCAGGCGTAGGCCCCCATGGGGACCACGCGTTCCTTGCGTCCCTTGCCGAACAGCCTCAGCAGCCTGGAGTCGGTGTCAAGGTCGTCGACGACGAGCCCCACCGCCTCGGAGATGCGGGCGCCGGTGGCGTAGAGGACCTCCAGCAGCGCTCGGTCGCGCAGGCTCACCGGGGAGTCGTCAACGCCTGCTGCCTCCAGGAGACGGCGGACCTCATCGACCCCTAAGGCCTTGGGCAGGCGCCTTCCGGGCTGGGGCGGGCGCACGGTGGCCGAGGGATCCTCTGAGGTGGTGCCCTCGGCCAGGAGGAACTTGTGCCAGCCGCGCACGGCCGTGACGGTTCTGGATGCGGAGGACGACGCCAGCGGACGGGCGCCGTCGGATCCGGTGCGCAGGACCTCGAGGAAGCCGGCCACGTCGTTGCGGCTGACGTCCTGCGGTGCTGAGATGCCGGCGCTCCTCAGGTAGCGCAGGTAGCGGCCGAGGTCGCGCTCGTAGGCGCTCAGGGTGTGAGGGCTCAGCCCGCGCTCGACACGCAGGTGGGCGAGGTAGCCGCGCAGCCCTCGGTCCAGATCGTCTCCACGCGGATCGGGGGTGGTATCGACGGTCGGATCCGTCGTGTGCGCTGTGCTCGTAGGAGTCCGCCGAGGCTCAGCCGAGCTTGGCGACCAGGCCGAGCCCGACGATCGTGATCGTCCAGATGATGGCCACCGCCACCGTGATGCGGTCGAGGTTGCGCTCGGCCACGCCGGAGGACCCTGCGGAGGAGGAGATACCGCCGCCGAACATGTCCGACAGACCGCCGCCCTTGCCCTTGTGCAGGAGGATCGACATGATGAGGAAGAAGCTCGAGAGGACGAGCAGCACCTGAAGGACGATACGCACTACGTTCACGTCACGTTCCCTTCGTTGTTGGTTCCGTCTTGCTGCGGGGGCCTCACGCTCCGGCATGGGTCCGGCGCGACTCCCGACAGGGTCCGCGCCCCCACCTGTCCGCGTGGCAGTCTACCCGCAACGCACAGGGTCCCGGACACCTCGGGGTGTGAGGTGTCCGGGACCCTGTCAGCGAGCGGTGGGACGCTGCGGAGAAGTGATCGCTCAGCTCCTCCGCCGCGGCTCGGGTCGCTCAGGCGTAGAAGCCGGCCATGGCGGCGAAGGAGTCCGCCTTGAGGGAGGCTCCGCCGACGAGTGCACCGTCGACGTCGGGCTGGGCCATGAGCTCCTTGATGTTGCCGGGCTTGGCGGAGCCGCCGTAGAGGATGCGGGTGGCGTCAGCGGTGGCGTCGCCGTAGTCGGCACGCAGGGCCTCGCGGATCGCTCCGCACACCTCCTGAGCGTCCTCGGCGGTGGCGGTCTCGCCGGTGCCGATGGCCCAGATGGGCTCGTAGGCGATGACGATCTTGGCGACGTCCTCGCCGCTCCATCCCTCCAGGGCGGCGCGGATCTGCCCCAGGACGAAGTCGACGTGGGTGCCGGCCTTGCGGATCTCCAGGGCCTCACCGCAGCACAGGATGGGGGTCATGCCGGCGTCGAGCACCTTGCGGGCCTTGGCGCCCACGAGGGCGTCGGACTCGCCGTGGTACTCGCGGCGCTCGGAGTGGCCCATGACGACGTAGCTGACACCGAGCTTGGTGAGCATCTCGGTGGAGATCTCGCCGGTGTAGGCGCCGTTGTCGTGGATGGAGACGTCCTGGGCGCCGTACTTGATGTCCAGGGAGTCGGCCTCGACGACGGTCTGCACGGTGCGGATGTCCGTGAAGGGCGGGATCACGAGGACCTCGCACTTGGTGTAGTCGTGGTCGTGGTCCTTGAGCTCCATGGCCAGGCCCTGGACGAGGTGGTTGGCCTCGAGGTGGTCGAGGTTCATCTTCCAGTTGCCCGCCATGAGCGGGGTGCGGTTACTCATCTGGGTTGCCTTCCTTCAGTCGTTGAGCACGGCGATACCGGGCAGGGTCTTGCCCTCGAGGAGCTCGAGGGAGGCGCCGCCGCCGGTGGAGATGTGGGAGAACGTGGCCTCGTCGAAGCCGAGCGTGCGCACGGCCGCGGCGGAGTCGCCACCGCCGATGACGGAGAAGGCGTCGGACTCGGAGATCGCCTTGGCCACGGCCTTGGTGCCCTCGGCGAAGGCCGGGAACTCAAAGACGCCCATGGGGCCGTTCCACACCACGGTCTTGGAGGTGGCGATGGCATCGGCGAAGAGCTTTCGCGTCTCAGGGCCGATGTCCAGGCCCATCTGGTCGGCGGGCAGGGCGTCAGCGGGCACCACGGTGGCGGGGGCGTCCGCGGCGAAGGTCGGGGCCACGACGGTGTCGACGGGCAGCAGCAGCTCGACGCCGTTGGCCTTGGCGGTCTCCAGGTAGCCCTTGACGGTGTCGATCTGGTCCTTCTCCAGCAGAGAGGTACCCACCTCGTAGCCCTGGGCGGCCAGGAAGGTGTAGGCCATGCCGCCACCGATGAGGAGACGGTCGGCCTTGCTCAGCAGGTTGGAGATGACGCCGAGCTTGTCGGAGACCTTGGAGCCGCCGAGCACCACGGTGTAGGGGCGCTCGGGGTCATTGACGGCGCGCCCCAGGGACTCGATCTCCTTGACGACAAGCAGGCCGGCGGCGGAGGGCAGCAGCTTGGCGACGTCGTAGACGGAGGCCTGCTTGCGGTGCACGACGCCGAAGCCGTCGGAGACGAAGACGTCGGCCAGGGCGGCGAGCTCGGCGGCGAAGGCCTCGCGCTCGGCGTCGTCCTTGGAGGTCTCGGCAGCGTTGAAGCGCACGTTCTCCAGCAGGACGATCTCACCGTCACCGGCTGCGGCGACGGCGGCCTTGGCGGAGTCGCCCACGGTGTCCTCGGCGAGGGTCACCTTGACACCGGTGACCTCGGCGAGGCGCTTGGCGACAGGGGCCAGGGAGTAGTCGGGGTTGACCTGCCCCTTGGGGCGCCCCAGGTGGGCGGTGATGATTACCTTGGCGCCGGCGTCGAGCAGGGTGCGCAGGGTGGGCAGAGCGGCCTGGATGCGGCCGTCGTCGGTGATGTTCTTGTCGGCGTCCAGCGGCACGTTGAAGTCGGAGCGGACCAGGACACGCTTGCCCTTGAGGTCGCCCAGGGACTCGATGGTCTTCATGAAGCCTCTCATCGGTTGTGGGTGATGGTGTGGGTGTGGGACGGACGGCGCCCGCGCACGCATAGCGTGGCGCGGGCGCCGTCTTCTAGAGAGTCATGCTCTCGGTCTGGTCTCAGGCGAGCTTGGAGCCGACCAGGGAGGTCAGGCGGACCAGGGCGTTGGAGTAGCCCCACTCGTTGTCGTACCAGGAGAGGACCTTGACGAGGTTGCCGATGACCTTGGTCTCGGTGGCGTCGAAGATCGAGGTGTGCGGGTTGCCCACGATGTCGGTGGAGACGATCGGGTCCTCGGTGTACTCGAGAACGCCCTTGAGCTCGCCCTCGGCGGCGGCCTTGACGGCAGCCTTGACGGCCTCGACGGAGACCTCCTTCTCAGCGATGAAGGTCAGGTCGGTCAGCGAGCCGGTCGGGGTGGGGACACGCACGGCCAGACCGTCGAACTTGCCCTTGAGGGCGGGCAGAACGAGGGCCACGGCCTGGGCGGCACCGGTCTTGGTGGGGATCATGTTCAGCGCGGCGGCGCGAGCACGGCGCAGGTCGCTGTGCGGGGCGTCGAGGACGCGCTGGTCACCCGTGTAGGAGTGGATGGTGGTCATGATGCCGCGCTCGATGCCGAAGTTCTCGTGGAGAACCTTGGCCAGGGGGGCGAGGCAGTTGGTGGTGCACGAGGCGTTGGACACGATGTTCATCGTGGCGTTGTCGTAGTCGCCCTCGTTGACACCCATGACGAAGGTGCCGTCGACGTTCTTGGCGGGAGCGGAGATGACGACCTTCTTGGCGCCACCGTCGAGGTGAGCCTTGGCCTTCTCGCCGTCGGTGAAGAAGCCGGTGGACTCCACGACGACCTCGACGCCCAGGTCGCCCCAGGGCAGGTCGGCGGGGTTGCGCTGAGCGAGCACCTTGATGTGCTTGCCGTTGACGGTGATGCCATCCTCGTCGTAGGAGACCTCGCCGTCGAAACGACCGAGGATCGAGTCGTACTTGAGCAGGTGGGCCAGGGTCTTGTTGTCCGTCAGGTCGTTGACGGCGACAACCTCGATGTCGGCGCCCTGCTCGAGGGCGGCACGGAAGAAGTTGCGGCCGATCCGGCCGAAGCCGTTAATACCAACGCGGGTGGTCACTTTGTGTCCTCCTAGTGCGCCGGTTGGCGGCGCACGGTTGCTGGGGCTCTTTTCACACATGGCGTGTGCTCCGGAACCTCCTCTTCAGCTCACATCCGATTCAGCTCCGGTACGGCCGAGTCTAGTCACACTGGGCAGGCGCTGGGAGTCGCCGACCACGCCACGGGCGAACACTGTGATGCACAAGCCAAGCCGAGGGGACCAAAGACCATCAGGCGCCCCCAAGGCAAGGACCGAGGTCCCATCTCACCTCAGGGCTCGAGCATCTCCTGGGTGAGAACCGACTCCGTGTCGGGGATGCCCAGCTCGTGGGCCTGCTTGTCCGCCATGGCCAGGAGGCGGCGGATACGTCCAGCGACGGCGTCCTTGGTCAGCTGTGGGTCGGAGAGCTGCCCGAGCTCCTCCAGGGACGCCTGCTTGTGCGCGATGCGCAGGCGACCGGCCTGAAGCAGGTGGGCGGGGACATCGTCCCCCAGGATCTCGAAGGCTCGCTCGACGCGGGCACCCGAGGCGACGGCGGCGCGGGCCGAACGGCGCAGGTTGGCGTCGTCGAAGTTGGCCAGGCGGTTGGCGGTGCCCCGCGACTCGCGCCGAGATCGGCGCTCGGCCCACACCTTGAAGGCCTCCGGCGCCCCCATCCGCTCCAGGAGAACACCAATGGCCTCACCATCGCGAACGACGACGCGGTCGGCCCCGCGCACCTCTCGGGCCTTGGCGGAGATGTCGAAGCGCCGGGCGGCCCCGACCAGGGCCAGTGCGGCCTCGGAGCCGGGACAGGTGACCTCCAAGGAGGAGGACCGGCCGGGCTCGGTCAGGGATCCGCGGGCCAGGAAGGCCCCACGCCAGGCGGCAGCGGCGGCGTTGCGCCCTCCTTGAATGACGGACACCGGCATGCCCCGCACCGGCCGGCCCCGGTCGTCGACCAGCCCCGACAGCCGGGCCAGGTCCTTGCCGCGCTTGGTCACTCGCAGCACGTAGCGGGACCCTCGGTGCAGGGAACCGCCCTGAACCACCATGACCTCGGGCTCCATCCCGTAGAGCTCCTTGAGGTGCTGGTGCAGGCGCCGCACCGCTCCGCCGTGATCGAGCTCGGCCTCGACGACGATGCGCCCGGAGACGATATGGAGCCCTCCGGCGAAGCGCAGCATCGCGGAGACCTCCGCCCGTCGTTGGGCGGCGTTCTCAGTAGCGACGAGCGCGAGCTCATCCTTGACGGTGACCGTCAGCGACATGGGCGGGCTCCTCGTGGTCGGGGTTCGTGATTCGGGACTGGCAAACATGGTTGACGCTGCGGCCGTTGCCAGGGCGTCCCGGGTGCTGGCGAGGCGCAGCTCGAACATGCGCGGGCGAAGCGACTCAAGACGTCAGGGCGATGTCATACGGCGCCCGAGGCGTATCAATGGAGAATTTTTAGCCGCAGCACCCGGCAGCCGGCTGGAAGCGGCCGCCGAGAATTATGAACGATCATGCACAGCGGGACTCTTCAATGAGTCCAGCATCACATGTCATCACGTCCACTGAGATCGGTGACGTCCCCCAGAGCCCCCTCGAAGGCGTCCCGGAAGGCGGCTGCCAGGCGAAGCGGATCGTGGTGGCACAGGGCCTCGCCGGTGCGCACCTGGCGCAGGACGACGGTGGCCCCCATGGCGGCGGCCACCACTGCAAGATCCTCGACGTCCTCAACGGTGGAGGGGTCGGCCAGCACCACGTCCAGGCGCAGGTCGGGCGCGTACTGGCTCAGGACCCGAAGATGATCGGCACTGGTCATCCCGTCGGTCTCGCCCTGCTGAGCGGAGAGGTTGAGGACCACGACCTTGCGGGCCGAGGTGTTCACCAGCGCGCGGCGCATGGACGGCAGGATGAGGTGCGGGAGCACCGAGGTGTACCAGGAGCCGGGCCCCAGGACCACCCATTCGGCCTCATCGATGGCGCGCAGCGCCTCGGGATGGGCCTCGGCGTCCTGAGGAACCATCCCCACGTTCTCCAGACGTCCGCGGGCCGAGGCCACTGCCACCTGACCACTGACCCGGCGTCGACTCCCCCCGGAGACGATGTCGGCTTCAATGACCAGGGGTGAGGAGGACATGGGAACGACGCGGCCGTGGATCGTCAGCAGGCGCCCCACCCAGTCGAGCCCGGCAACCTCGTCCCCCAGCAGCTGCCACAGCGCCAGGATGAGCAGGTTCCCCAGGGCGTGATTGTCGAGCTCGCCCTGCCCCTCGAAGCGGTGCTGGAGCACGTCTCGCCAGGTCAGGCCCCACTCGGAGTCCTCGCAGAGCGATGCCAGCGCCATTCTCAGGTCTCCTGGCGGCAGACAGTCGAACTCTCGGCGCAGGCGTCCCGAGGAGCCTCCGTCGTCGGCGACGGTGACGACGGCGGTGAGCCGGTGGGTGACGTGGCGCAGCGCCCGCAGCGTGGCGGACAGTCCGTGCCCGCCTCCCAGGGCGACGACGGCGGGTCCCTCCTCACCGCGGCGGGGCCAGCCCGCCGCATCGATCGTGGTTCCCACTGCCTACTCCCGTCCCAGATCGCGGTGCTGGACAACGACCTCGAAGCCCCCGCGCCTCAACCTGGCCCCGAGCCGCTCCGCCGAGGCCACGGAACGGTGCTTGCCACCGGTGCAGCCCACAGCCAGGGTGACGTGGGGCTTGAGCTCATCGACGTACTGCGGGAGCGCGGGGATGAGCAGGTCGGCGTACCCGTCGACGAAGGCAGCAGCTCCCTTCTGGGCGAAGACGTAGTCGGCCACCGGTGCGTCACGTCCGGTGAGGTGGCGCAGCTCGGAGACCCAGTAGGGGTTGGGGATGAAGCGCACGTCCAGGACGTGGTCGGCGTCCAGGGGAATGCCGTACTTGAACCCGAAGGACATGACGTTGATACGCAGGGCCAGGTCGGACTCGTGCGCCACGAGCTCGCGCACCCGCCGGGCGAGGTCGTGGACGGAGTAGTTGGAGGTGTCGATGACGCTGTCGGCCACGCCCCGCAAGCCCCCCAGGAGAGTGCGCTCGTGCTCAATCCCGTCCAGGACGGAGCCGCTGCCCTGCAACGGGTGGGGTCGGCGAGAGGACTCAAAGCGTCTGACCAGCACGGCGTCGGAGGCATCCAGGAAGATGAGCCTCACGTCGGTGCCGTTGTTGCGGACCTTGCGCAGATAGTCCATGAAGTGGGAGAAGAACTCGCGACTGCGCACATCGACCACCGCGGCCAGCCGGTGCACACCGGCGCCGACCGTCGTCATCATTCCCGACAGAGCCGGCAGCAGCTGGGGCGGCAGGTTGTCCACGACGTACCAGTCGAGGTCCTCCAGCGCGTTGGCCGCGCGCGAGCGCCCCGCCCCGGACATACCCGTGACAATAATCATCTCGGGGCGTTCCGCCGGGGGAACCGGAGGAGTCGCCTCATCGAGGGCGGGGATCTCAATGGGAACCGTGTCCTGAAGCCGCTGGCGCTTGCCGGAGGAGGACTGAGGGCGGCGCTCGTCATGCATGCACCAAGCATCGCATGCCCAGCTCGCTCCGCCCATCGCCGACGCCGGTTTACCGGTAGCGTTTCACCGTTGCCAGTACTCACTGCCGCCGGTTCCCGGCGCCAGACACCAGGAGGCCCCATGAGCTCCTCCCCCATGTCCGACCAGACTCCCTCATGCCAGTGCACGCCCCAGGAGACGCCGATGCGTCGGCCCACCGCCCCGGTGCTGGGTACGCCCTGGACCAGCTCCGCGACGAAGGTGGCGCTGCTGGGCGCCGGTGAGATCGGCAAGGAGGTGGCGATCGCTCTGACCCGCCTGGGGGTGGAGGTCACGGCGATCGACCGCTATGAGGGGGCTCCGGCCCAGCAGGTGGCGCACAACGCCATGACGGTGGACATGAGCGACCCCGAGGCGCTGACGGCCGCCATCCGCGCCAGCGGTGCCGCCGTCGTGATCCCGGAGATCGAGGCGCTGGCCACCGACGCCCTGGCGGCGCTGGAGAGCGCCGGCGAGGTGCAGGTGGTACCGACCGCCCGTGCAGTGCAGCTGACGATGAATCGTGAGGGCATCCGACGCCTAGCGGCTGAGGAGCTGGGGCTGGCGACCAGTCCCTACACCTTCGCCTCGTCCTTGGATGAGCTGCGCGCGGGTGCTCAGCAAGTGGGCTTTCCGTGCGTGGTCAAACCGGTCATGTCCTCATCGGGGCACGGCCAGTCCGTGGTGCGCGGGCCGCAGGACCTGGAGGCGGCCTGGCGCTACGCGGCGGCCGACGGCAGGGTGGACCGAGGCCGGGTCATCGTGGAGGGATTCGTGCGTTTCGACACCGAGATCACGCTGCTCACGGTGCGCTGGCGTCATCCCGGCACCGGGGAGACGGTGACGAGCTTCTGCGAGCCGATCGGGCACCGGCAGGTCGATGGGGACTATGTGGAGTCCTGGCAGCCGCAGCCCCTGAGCCCGGTGGCCCTGGAACGGGCCCAGCAGGTGGCCGAGCGCGTGACCGCGGCGCTGGGCGGCTGGGGCCTGTTCGGGGTGGAGCTGTTCATCTGCGGGGAGGAGGTTCTCTTCTCCGAGGTCTCCCCGCGCCCCCATGACACCGGCCTGGTGACACTGGCGAGCCAGCGCCTGAGCGAGTTCGAGCTGCACGCCCGCGCCCTGCTGGGTCTGCCCGTGGATACCTCGCTGCGCTCCCCCGGCGCCTCGGTGACTATCAAGGCGACGGGAGAGTCCGCACCGGGTGAGGGCGTGCGCTTCGCCGGTCTTGATGAGGCGCTCGCTCAGGAGGGGGTGGATCTGCGGCTCTTCGGTAAGCCTGAGGCCCACCCGGGGCGGCGTCTGGGCGTTGTCGTGGCCTACGCCGACGACGTGCAGGTCGCCCGAGATCGGGCGCGGTCCGCCGCCCAGGCGATCCATCCCAGCGTCTGAGTCAGATCGCCCGGGCGCCGCACCGTCTCAGCGGCTACCCCTGTGCCGCATTCTGTGGCGAGGGAATGAGGCAGGCGCCGTTGGAGGCGATGGCGTCGCGGTACCAGCCGAAGGACTTCTTGCGGTAGCGGGCCAGGGTGCCGTTGCCGTCGTCGTCGCGGTCCACGTAGATGAAGCCGTAGCGCTTGGACATCTGGGCGGTGGAGGCCGAGACCAGGTCGATACAGCCCCAGGAGGCGTAGCCCAGGACCTCGACGCCGTCGGCGATGGCCTCGGCGACCTGGACCAGGTGGTCGTTCATGTAGGCGATGCGATAGTCGTCCTCAACCGTGGGACCGTCGGGGCCCTCCACCAGGACGTCTTTGGCTCCCAGCCCGTTCTCGACGATGAACAGGGGCTTGCCCCAGCGGTCCCAGTAGTCGTTGAGGATGGTGCGCAGGCCCGTCGGGTCGATCTGCCACCCCCACTCGGAGGCCTCGAGAGTCGGGTTGGACACGCCGCCCATGAGGTTGCCCCGGCCGGCCTCGGCCGGCTGGGTAACGGTCTCGCACACGGACATGTAGTAGGAGAAGGAGACGAAGTCGACGGTGTGCTCCCGCAGCAGCGCGCGGTCCTCCTCGGTGATCTCCAGCTTGATGCCCTTGTCTCGCAGGGAACGCAGCAGGTAGCCGGGGTACTCGCCGCGCACGTGGAGGTCCCCGAAGGCGTAGTTGGCGCGCTCGGCCTGCTTGGCGGCCCAGACGTCTCGGGGATCGGGGGTCAGCGGGTAGGTGGGCACGGCCAGGATCATGCAGCCGACCTGGATGTCGGGGTTGACCTCGTGGGCGATCCTCGTGGCGGCCGCGGAGGCGACGAGCTCGTGGTGGATGGCCTGGTAGAGGTCCTGCTCGCTGAGCCTGTCCTTGGGGGTGGCGATGCCGCCGGACAGGAAGGGCTCGTGGAGGACGGAGTTGATCTCGTTGAAGGTGAGCCAGTACCTGACCCGCTTGCCGTATCGCTCGAACAGGGTGCGGGCGTAGCGCAAGAAGAAGCCGATGAGGCGGCGGTCGGTCCAGCCGTCATAGGTGCGGGCCAGGTGGAGCGGGGTCTCGTAGTGGCTGATGGTGACCAGCGGCTCGATGCCGTGCTTCTCGAGCTCGTCGAGGACCCGGTCGTAGAAGGCGAGCCCCTCCTCGTTGGGCTCGGTCTCGTCACCGAGCGGGAAGATACGGCTCCAGGCGATGGAGAAGCGGAAGACCTTGAAGCCCATCTCCGCCAGCAGGGCGATGTCCTCGGCGTAGCGGTGGTAGAAGTCGATGGCCTCAAGCTTGAGGTTGTCGGGTGTGGGGGCCTGGGTGGGCGGGGCCAGGATGCCCCGGGGCATGACGTCCTGAACGGACAGGCCCTTGCCGTCCTCGTTGTAGGCGCCCTCGATCTGGTTGGCGGCGGTGGCTCCGCCCCACAGGAAGCCGCCGGGGAAGCGCAGATCAGGGGCGGGCGATGGTGTGGTCATTGCTCCTCATCCTCCGTGTGTTCTGTCAGGTGCAGGTTTCAGAAGGTTCCGGGCCAGTGACCGCCACGATCAGATCGCGCTGACGGAGGCCTACCTGCGCCTCATGGCGGCGTCCGTCCTCAGTCCTGGAGGCCCACCATGACGGAGGAGGCCTTGACGACGGCAACCGCCTTCTTGCCCTCTGCCAGCTCGAGCTCCTCGATGGCCGCGTTGGTGATGGAGGAGGTGATGATGACGCCGGGGGCGACCTCGATCTTGACGACGCCGTTGACGGCGCCCTTCTCGATGGAGACGACGGTGCCGGGCAGCTGGTTGCGGGCGGAGATCCTCATACGGGGTGTCCTTTCGAGTTGGCGTCAGTCCAGCACGTCACGGAATCGCACTACTGGTCAGTGTCTGGACTATTGAGGTGAGCCAGAATCGTACCCGCCAGAGCCGGTCCGATGCCCTTGACTCGGGTGATGTCATCCACGTCGGCCTGCCGGATGCGCGTGACTGAGCCGAACTCCCGCAGGAGGGCCGCCTGACGCGCCGGTCCCAGGCCGGGGATACCATCCAGGACGGAGCGGGTCATGCCGGCCGAGCGCTTCTTGCGGTGGTGGGTGATGGCGAAGCGGTGGGACTCGTCGCGCAGGTGCTGAAGCAGGTAGAGGGCGGGCGACGTGCGCGGCAGGATGACGGGGAACTCCTCCCCCGGCACCCACACCTCCTCCAGACGCTTGGCCAGGCCGATGAGCGGCACGTCGATGCCGAGCTCGTCGAGGACGGTGCGTGCGGCATTGACCTGCGGCAAACCGCCGTCGACGACAACCAGTCCGGGCGCGTACGAGAAGCGCCGGGCCTTGCCGGTCTCAGGATCGATGGGCCCGGAGACGACGGCGATGCCCTCGACGTCCTCGATCTCCTGCGCCGCCAGGGCAGCGGCCTCACCGCGCCCCTGCTCGGCGATGAGGCGTTTGAACCGGCGGGTGAGGACCTCGTGCATGGCGGCGGTGTCGTCGGCCGCGCCGCTGCCGTCCTGGCCGCGCACGGTGAAGCGTCGGTAGTCGGACTTGCGCGGCGCACCGTCCTCGAAGACGACCATCGAGCCCACCTGGTAGGTGCCCTGGGTGTGGGAGATGTCGTAGCACTCGACGCGCAGGGGCGCCTCGGGCAGATCGAGGGCCTCGGCGAGCTCATCAAGGGCAAGGGCGCGCTGGGTGAGATCTCCCGCCCTCCGGGTCTTGTGCAGCCGCAGAGCCTCCTGCGCGTTCCTGCGCACCGTATCCATGAGGGCGGCCTTGTCGCCGCGCTGTGGGACGCGCAGGTCGACCTTCGCTCCGCGCAGGCCGGACAACCAGGTGCGCACGGTGGCGGCGTTGCTGGGCAGCTCGGGAACCAGGATCTCCTTGGGCACCGCCGTGGTGGCCGTATGGGCGACGTCGTCGACGCTCGTGGCCGCCGACTCTCCCTTGCGCCGGGAGGCGTCACCGTTGGAACCGTGGGGGACGCTGCGGGGCTGGGGGCTGGAGGGGGCACGGTCCCCCACCCCGACGGATGTGGTGGTGCCCGAGGCGGTGGGGGCACCACTGTGGTGGACGGCGCCGGCGTCGGCCGGATCAACGAGGGAGGCGTAGACCTGTTCGAGGAGGCGCTCGATGAGCTCGGCGTCCCCGGCGTCGTCGATGAGGTCCACGACCCAGCCGCGCTGCCCTCGCACCCGGCCGCCGCGGACGTGGAAGACCTGGACGGCGGCCTCGAGCTCGTCGCGGACCAGGGCGAAGACGTCGGCATCGGTCGCGTCGGGAAGGACAACGGCGTTGCCCTCGATGACCTTGCGCAGTGCGGCGGCGTCGTCACGCAGGCGGGCGGCCTTCTCGAAGTCGAGGGCGGCAGCCGCCGCCTTCATCTCAGCCTCGACCTGGCGCAGGTAGGGGCCGGTGCGACCGGCCATGAAGGCGCAGAAGTCCTCAGCCAGCGCCCGATGGTCCTGCGGGCTGATGCGGCCCACGCAGGGGGCCGAGCACTTGTCGATGTACCCCAGCAGGCAGGGACGCCCCGAGGCCTGGGCACGGCGGAAGACGCCGGCCGAGCAGGAACGCACCGGGAACACCCGTAGCAGCTGCTCGACGGTCTCGCGGATGGACCAGGCCTGGACGAAGGGACCGAAGTAGCGGGTTCCCGGTTTGCGGGCTCCCCGGACCACCTGGACGCGGGGGTAGGTCTCCCCCATCGTCACCGCCAGGTAGGGGTAGGACTTGTCGTCCTTGTACATGACGTTGAAACGGGGGTTGAACTCCTTGATCCAGGAGTACTCCAGGGCCAGGGACTCCACCTCGGTGGACACGACCGTCCATTCCACCGCGCATGCGGTGGTGACCATCTTCTGGGTGCGCGGGTGCAGTGCGGCGAGGTCCTGGAAGTAGTTGGACAGGCGCTGACGCAGGTTCTTGGCCTTGCCGACGTAGATGACCCGTCCCTGCCCGTCCAGGAACCGGTAGACCCCCGGGGACGTGGGGATCTCGCCCGGTGCAGGACGGTACGTCGAGGGGTCGGCCATGCCCGCAAGCGTAGACGCCTATCATCCTCGTCCACGACCCGCGGCCCGGCAGCCGGCCGCCGGTGCCTCTAGCCCGGTAACAACGAAGGACCCGAGCCGGTAGGGCTCGGGTCCTCGTCATGGTGGTGGGCGATACTGGGATCGAACCAGTGACCTCTTCCGTGTCAGGGAAGCGCGCTCCCGCTGCGCCAATCGCCCGAGGTGGGTACCGGATTCGAACCGGTGTAAACGGCTTTGCAGGCCGGTGCCTAACCTCTCGGCCAACCCACCATGAGATGCTGGGGCTGGGCGCTCCCGGCTCCTCGGAGCGGATGACGGGACTCGAACCCGCGACCCTCACCTTGGCAAGGTGATGCTCTACCAACTGAGCCACATCCGCATGAATCCTCACGGTTCGTCCGAACCGCTCGGTGCTGGAAAACCATAGCACCAGGATCGCAGTGGCAGGCAAATGGCACCGCGGTGATTCACCTCACCGGGCAGCCGTTTGCTCCGGAGGCACCCGGCTGGCTATGGTTGGCGCCGCACCGGGCGATTGGCTCAGGGGTTAGAGCGCCTCGTTCACACCGAGGAGGTCACTGGTTCGATTCCAGTATCGCCCACCGGATAGCAGTTCCCTCACGCTTGCCCTCCTCTGGGAGGGCAAGCGTTTTTCGTTCCCGCTACGCGCGGTGGCGCCGGACCTCATGACTGACTGTCCGGCGCCACCGCGTAGCGACCGGCCGCGACCGGCGGGGCCGCGACCACCTGCTCATTCAGATCCGGGTGCCGTCGGCGATCCGTCCGGGTGAGCCCTCCGCCTCCACGTGCGCCTCACCGGTGGCGACGACGTCGGCACCGAAGGTCCAGTCGCCCTCCACCGTCAGCGACTGCGCGTCCTTGATGGAGGGGACGCCGTTCGGGAACCGAGCCTCGAAGTCCTGGATCTTCTTGTAGAAGCGCGGGTCGAGACTCACGGTGCAGGCCTGGTCCGGGACCATCTGCAGCAGTCCGTCGTCGTCGACCTCATAGACGTCCGAGCGCACCAGCAGCAGGTCGTTGGTGGTCTTGACCGGCAGGAAGCGGGAGCGCGGCACCTCGATGGCGGTGGCTCCCTCGAAGGCCTCAACGGCGGCACCCATGGCCGTCTCGAGCTGGATGACAGGCGTCGAGGAGGAGTCGGCGGGGTCCACCGTCTTGCTGTTCCTGATGAGTGGAAGCCCGAGGATCCCGCCCCGATCGGCGAGGGTGTCACGCAGCACCTTGAGGTCGAACCAGAGGTTGTTCGTGTGGAAGAAGGGGTGGCGGAACTGGTCGGTGAAGTAGTGCATCTGATCCTCGGGGGTCTGCGCCGTGTCGCGCAGGATGATGCGCCCGTCGCCCTTGCGCACCGCCAGGTGGCCGCCCTTGACGTCGGCCGGCGTGCGCCGGCACATCTCCGGGGCGTAGGGGGCGCCGGAGGCGGCGAACCAGCCGGCGATCCTGGCCGAGGGCGCCGCACCGAGGTTGTCGGAGTTGGCGGTCATGGCGTATCGGTAACCCTTGTCCAGCAGGGCGTCCAGCAGCCCGGAGGCGAGCAGGGCGGTGTAGATGTCGCCGTGGCCCGGAGGACACCACTCGAGCTCAGGGTCGGCCTCCCATTCCACGGGAGTCAGATCGTCGGCGCGCAGCTTGGGCTCGCGGTTCTGCAGGAAGTCCAGGGGCAGGCCGTCGACCTGGATCTCGGGGTGCCGGGCCAGCACTTCAAGGGAGTCCTCCCGGGTGCGGAAGGAGTTCATGAGGATCAGCGGCAGGCTCACACCATAACGCCGACGTGCCGCCAGGACCTGATCGACCAGCAGGTCCAGGAAGGTCTTGCCATCACGGACCGGCAGGAGGGACTTGGCGCGATCCAGGCCCATCGAGGTGCCCAGTCCCCCGTTGAGCCGGATGAGGACCGTCCTGCTCAGCGCCTCGCGGGCCTGCTCCTCGCTGACCTCGACGTCAGCCAGGGAGTCGATCTGCGTGAGGGGCTCGATGGTCTCCTCGGGAATGAGCCCTGTGGCCCCCGCCTCCAGGGACTGGTAGTAATGGGTGAAAACCGTGATGGCCTGCTCTGCGACACCGGCGTCGCGCATCTTGTGCTGGGCTGAAGTGAGTCCGTTCTCGCTCATGATGCAAGCCTATCCCAGCCTGACCGTTCTTGTGGAACTTTGTTCGACTCTGTTCGTTCTTGAAGGATTGGTTCTCTCCCTCCTCTCGAGTTATCCACAGGGCACTTGTACCCCCTTCACGCCATCGACGACTCCCCTTACTCTCAGATGAACCGGTTGAGTGACACGTGCTCACCGCCGAGCACCGAGTGACGAGGAGAACCGTCATGTCCATGCCGCCAACTGTCGGCCCGAATGTCGCCCTGGTCCTGCAGCGGCTGGATCTCATTGAGAGGAAGATCGACTGGCTCGCCGAGCGCGTCACCTGGCTGACCTACTCCTCCGCCGCCTCGACGCAGGAGAGCAGCGACTCCCCCGCCACAGCGAGGAGCGACAGCCCCTCCCGTCCGGAGACGGCTCCGCCCTCGATCGCCCCGCAGACGAGGTCTGCCTCGGAGCGCTCCTGGCAGCGTCTCAACGAGTCCCCCGTTCAGGCCCCGGTCAACGAGTCCCTCCCGGAGGACAGGAACGCCCACCCCACGACGACCCCGGCCGCTGACGCTCCCCGAGCCTCCCAGACTGAGGCGCCGCAGGCCCAGCACTACCAGGCCCCCGTCCCCGTGGAGCCCGCGCGATCCTTCGCGTCCCAGGCGGGCCCGGCTCCGATGCAGTATGCCCCCGTAGCGGGCAACGCCCCTCATATGCAGGCGGCCAATCAGGTGGGTCCGGCCGGCGCCGGTCAGGCACTCGGCGCTGAGGCCCAGGCGGTCCCGGGCTGGGCTCAGCGGGCGATGCGGGAGGGCAACCTCGGACGCTATCTGCTCTCCGGTGCCGCAGCTGTGCTCGTCCTGTCCGCCGGGGTCAGTCTGCTGGCTCTCGTCTGGGACTACATTCCCAACCCCGTCAAGATCCTGGGACTGGCACTCATCGCGGTCACAATGACAGCAGCCGGGGCTCGGCTGGGCCTCACTCATCCCCGGCACCGTGTCGCCGCCGCGACGATCACGGGAACTGGCGGGGGGCTCGGTTTCGTCGCCATCGTGGGGGCCGTTCTTCTCGGAGGGATGCTCCGTCCGGAGCCCGCGCTGATCCTCATGGCCTGCTGGGGCCTCGTACTCCTGGCCGTGTCGCACATGACACGGGTGCTGTTCACCGCGGTCGTCTCCACCCTCGGCGCTCTGGTGACCATCGGGTTCGCAGTCAGCCACGTGTCACGCCAGCCACAGGCCGCGCTCATCACATGGTTGATGATCGGTATCCACGTCACGGTGCTGGCGCTGACCTGCACCGCCCTGTCGCGCAACACCAGACGGATGACGTCGGCCGCCTGGTATCCGGTGACATCGATGGTGGCGACGGCGACCGCCCTCATCGCCGCACCGATCCAGCCGATGCTGCGTGTTTCCACCGTCGGCGGTACCAGCATCACTCTCATCCTGTGCGCGCTGCTGGTGTCTCAGACGATGCACGCAAGCACACGACTGTGGAGCATCGGCATCAAGACCTCGGGCTGGGACTGGGGCCTGACCGCGGCGGTGCTCATGGTGGGGTTCATCAACCTGTTGACGGGGCAGATGGCCCTCCACCTGGCACATACCGTCGTCGTCATCACCTATCTCCTCGAGCTCCTCCTGCTGGCCGCGGCGGCGCTCGCGATACTCCCGGGCTACTGCCCCGCTGGTTGGCGCCGTGCCATGGCGATCGGGCACGAGGCCGCGTTCTTCCCCCTCGCCTTGGCCGGAATGGCGGTTGTGGGTGATCCTCGAGTCCATCTCTTCGTCATCGTGGCTGCGATGCTGTGCCTCATTCCGGCCATCCTGAACGCACGAGTGGAGCCGGCCCCGATCCTGGCCCTGCTCGGAACGGTGCCGATTCTCGTGCCCCCGGGATCTGTCTACTCCCGCAGCGACTCCTGGTCGCTCATCATCTCCGTGGTGATCTCTGCGCTCATGGTGTGCGTGGCCGAGGGACTCGGTGACCGAGTGGCCCGCAGCTCTGCGGTCCCGGCTCCGTATGCCGCGCCTTCACGCGTTCAGCCACGGGTGCAGGCGCTGCGGGTGGCTCTGGCGGCAGTCGCCTTCAACATGACCGTCCTCGTTCCGTTCCTGGGAACCGGCCTTGTGGAGAACAACCGGGGTGCTTGGGAGGCGCTGCGCATGGTTCCGGGCCTGGTGGCTATCGCGCTCATCGCACTGGGGACGGTCTCACCCGGTGCCACGCCTCTGCGAGTGCTCAGTGGCCAGTGCCGAGGAGCCCGTTACCGGGTGGGGCCCCACGGCGAGGCCCTGCCCGACCCTTCAGGGAGGCAGACGGGAGCACCGGCACCATCCTGGATCGTCTCGGTGATGGCCGCCGTGCTGGCACTGGTGACGCTGTCGTGGGCTGATGCCGCGTCCTCAACGGCCTGGATGCTGCTACTGGTCGCCGTCGCCCTGGGGCTGGGAGCCAGCGCCACGTGGCTCCTGCTTCCCTGGCGGCGGCACGCGGAAGTGTGTCTGAGTCTTGCGATCGGAAACTCGTTGCTCATGTGGATCTCCGTGATGGTGGCCACCGACGTCGGCCCGGGCTCAGTCCTCATGTCGGTGCTGGTCCTGCTGACGGGCGGAGCCTGCATCGTGTTCGGCTTCAGGGCACGCCTGACGATCCTGCGCCACTACGGCCTGACCTTGGTGCTCCTGTCCGTGCTCAAGCTCGCTGTTATGGACGTGGCCTCGCAGAACTCGATCATTCGAGTCATCTCACTGGCGGCCGCGGGCGTCGTCTGCTTCGTCCTCTCCCTGCTCTACAACCGCTTCGCGCAGGAGCAGCGTCGCGAGAGCAACCAGGCCCCCATGGGGCCCGGGAGCTTCTGAGGGCGGCGGCCCGACGTCGAGCCTCGCCGGAGCGGGCGAGGGCGTCAGCCGCGGGCGGCCTCCAGCACTGGGGCCAGGAACTGACCGGTGTAGGACGACTCGGTGGCCGCGACCTTCTCCGGCGTACCGGCCACGACGACGGTTCCCCCACCCTTGCCGCCCTCGGGTCCCATGTCGATGACCCAGTCGGCGTTGGCGATGACGTCGAGGTTGTGCTCGATGACGACCACGGAGTTGCCCTTGTCGACCAGTCCCTGAAGCACCCCGAGCAGCTTGCGGATGTCCTCGAAGTGCAACCCGGTGGTCGGTTCATCCAGGACGTAGATGGTCCGGCCGGTGGAGCGGCGCTGCAGCTCGGTGGCGAGCTTGACGCGCTGGGCCTCACCGCCGGAGAGCGTGGTGGCCGACTGCCCCAGGCGCACGTACCCCAGTCCCACCTCGACCAGGGTGTTGAGGTGGCGGGAGATGACGGAGGAGGCGGAGAAGAAGTCGGCCGCCTGGTGGATGGTCATGTCTAGGACGTCGGCGACCGTCTTGTCCTTGTAACGGATCTCCAGGGTCTCCCGGTTGTAGCGGGCGCCGTGGCAGACCTCGCAGGGGACGTAGACGTCGGGCAGGAAGTTCATCTCGATCTTGAGCGTGCCGTCGCCCTTGCAGGACTCGCAGCGCCCGCCCTTGACGTTGAAGGAGAAGCGCCCGGGCCCATATCCCCGGACCTTCGACTCGGGCACGGCCGCGAAGATCTTGCGGATGTGGTCCCATACCCCGGTGTAGGTGGCGGGATTGGACCGGGGAGTGCGTCCGATCGGTGACTGGTCGACGTGGACCACCTTGTCCAGGTGCTCCACGCCCCGCACCGTCTTGTGCCTGCCGGGCACACCGCGGGCGCGGTTGAGCCGGTTGGCGAGCACCTGGTAGAGGATGGAGTTGACCAGGGAGGACTTCCCCGAGCCGGATACCCCCGTGACGGCGGTGAGCACACCGAGCGGGAAGGAGACGGTGATGTCTTTGAGGTTGTTCTCCCGGGCCCCGACGACGGTGACCTCACGGTTCTTGTCCCGCTTGCGCCGAGTGGATGGGATCTCGATCTGACGCCGCCGTGCCAGGTAGTCGCCGGTGATCGAACCCTCGGCTCCGGCCAGGCCCGCGACGTCGCCGGAGTAGACGACCTCACCGCCCAGCTCGCCGGCTCCGGGCCCGATGTCAACGATCCAGTCGGCCGAGCGGATGGTGTCCTCGTCATGCTCGACGACGATGAGCGTGTTGCCCAGGTCCCGCAGTCGCTGGAGGGTCTCGATGAGTCGGGTGTTGTCGCGCTGGTGCAGACCGATACTGGGCTCGTCCAGGACGTAGAGGACGCCCACCAGGCCTGAGCCGATCTGGGTGGCCAGGCGGATGCGCTGAGCCTCGCCCCCGGAGAGCGTGGCCGCACCACGGGCCAGGCTGAGGTAGTCCAGACCCACGTCCACGAGGAAGCCGAGGCGCGCGTTGATCTCGGTCAGGACGCTGCCGGCGATCTGGGCGGCCTGGCCGGTGAGGTTGAGGTCGGCCAGGAAGTCGCGGGCCTCGTTGATCGGAAGCTCGCACAGCTGAGCGATGGACAGCTCGCCCACGCGCACGGCCAGCACCTCGGGCTTGAGCCGGGCCCCGTCGCAGACGGGGCAGGGGATCTCACGCATGTAGGCCTGGTAGCGCTCCCGGGACCAGTCGGACTCGGTCTCGTCGTGCTTGCGCATGACGTAGTCGAGAACCCCCTCGAAGCCGGTGGAGTAGATGCGCTCGCGCCCCCAACGGTTGCGGTAGGTGACCTTGACCTCGTAGTCCTTACCGCGCAGGATCGCCTCTCGGGCCCGCGCGGGCAGGGCGCGCCAGGGGGTGTCGACGTCGAAGGAGAGCTCCTTGCCCAGGGCCTCAAGCTGGCGGGTGAAGTACTTCTGGTGGCTCGACCAGGGGGCGACGGCTCCCTCGGCCAGGGTGAGCTCCTCGTCGGGGACGACGAGCTCGGGGTCCACCTCGAGCCGGGTGCCGATTCCGGTGCAGGCGGGGCAGGCGCCGTAGGGGGCGTTGAAGGAGAAGGTGCGCGGCTCCATCTCGTCCAAGGCCAGGGGGTGCTCGTTGGGGCAGGCGCGCTTCTCGGAGTAGCGCCGCTCCCGGTCGGGGTCGTCCTCGGGCAGGTCGACCTGCTCGATGATGACCAGCCCCTCCGCCAGCCCCAGCGCCGTCTCGACGGAGTCGGTGAGGCGCTGGCGGATGCCCTCGCGGACGACGAGCCGGTCGACGATGACCTCGATATCGTGCTTGAGGCGCTTGTTGAGGGTCGGGGGGTTGTCGAGGCGCTCGGCGGCGCCGTCGACGCGCACCCGGTTGAAGCCGCGTCCGCGCAGCTCGCCGAAGAGCTCGGAGTACTCGCCCTTGCGGCCCCGCACCACGGGGGCGAGAACCTGGAAGCGAGTGCCATCGGGCAGGGCGCGGACCTGGTCGACGATCTGCTGCGGGGTCTGGGAGGAGATGACGGCGTCACAGACCGGGCAGTGCTGGACGCCGGCGCGCGCGTAGAGCAGACGCAGGTAGTCGTAGATCTCCGTCACGGTGCCCACCGTGGACCGGGGGTTGCGCGAGGTGGACTTCTGGTCGATGGACACCGCCGGGCTCAGTCCCTCGATGAGCTCGACGTCGGGCTTGTCCATCTGCCCGAGGAACTGGCGGGCGTAGGAGGACAGGGACTCCACGTAGCGGCGCTGTCCCTCGGCGAAGATCGTGTCGAAGGCCAGGGAGGACTTGCCCGAGCCCGACAGTCCGGTGAAGACGATCATCGTGTCGCGCGGCAGGTCCAGGTCGACGCCCTTGAGATTGTGCTCGCGGGCCCCACGGATGATGAGAGAGTCGTTCACGGGATTCGAGTCTAAGGGGTGAGCGCACATCCCGTGCGTCGCACATGTGTTCGACACGTCTCATGGTCGGGACACCGGAAGAATGACCGTGCTCCCGAGTTCCCACCATGGTCGGGGTCGGCGCCCCTATGCTGAGGCCATGAGCAAGATCTACGCCGTCGAGTACCGCTACGTCACTGACAAGGACGAGGAGATGGCCGCTGTCCGCCCCTCGCACCGCGCTTTCAACGGCCGCCTGGCCGATGAGGGCCGGCTGCTGGCCGCCGGCCCCTATGTGGGCACCCACGACGCCCTCATCGTCGTGCGGGCCGAGGACGAGGCCGGCGCACTGGCCCTCCTCGAGGACGATCCCTTCCAGCAGGCCGGCTACATCGCCGAGCGCATCCCACGTGAGTGGAACCCCGTCATCGGAGTCCTGGCCTGAGCCGGCAGGAGGCCTCACCGACCGGCTCGCAGTTCGCCCGTCCCTCCTCCCTGACCGGGCGTCTGCTGCTGCGCGGCATGAACATGGGGCACTCCCGCCTGCACCGGTGGGGGCTGGAGGCGGCGGGAATCCACCCCCGTGACAAGGTGCTCGACGTCGGCTGCGGCGGAGGCCGGGCCATCGCCCGGATTCTTGAGCGGACTCGTCGTGAGGTGGCCGGTGTCGACCACTCCCCCGAGGCGGTTGAGACGACCCGCCGTCTCAACCGCTCCGCCATTGCCTCGGGCCGTCTTCGGGTCCTGGAGGGCTCGGTGGACCACCTGCCCTTCCGCGATGGATTCTTCGACGTGGTGACGGCCTTCGAGACCACCTACTTCTGGCCCGACCTGCAGGCAGGCCTCGTTGAGATACGCCGTGTCCTGAGTCCCGGCGGTCGGCTCGTGATCACCAACGAGGTCGCCGACCGGGAAGCAGCGGGGCACTGGGCGGAGCGCCTGGGTATGAATGTGCCTGATGGCCGCAGCCTTGCCGGCCTGGCCCACGAGGCCGGCTTCCTCACGGCCGATATCAGCCTCCACCCCCGGCACGGATGGCTTCGCCTCCTCACCACAAGATAGGAATGCCGACGAGGCAGCAGGTCTCTTAGCCGCGGCCGCGCACGATCCGGCGCCGCACCAGGTGGACCAGCTCGATGCCGCCAACGGCCAGGCCCGCCATGAGTGCGATGACCCACCACACCCCGGGGGTGGGCCAGGCCAGCAGGAAGAAGGCGCGCACTGGCGGGGCGACGACGCCGAGGACCGCGATCGTCCCCATGAGAGCGACCAGTCCCAGCCGCCAGCTCGTCAATGGTCTGGCGGTGAGCGTGAGCAGCCACAGCCCGCAGGTGATGAGGACCAGGGTCGTCGCCGTGGTCACCTGGGCGCGCGGGGCGTGGGTGAGTGTCAACCAGAGGTAGGTGGACAGCGTGACGGTGCCCGCCATGAGCCCGGCCGGAACGCACAGGCTGAGCACCCGCCCGAGGAAGCCCTCCCGGTAGCGCTGGTTGCTGGGGGCCAGGGCCAGGACGAAGGCGGGGATCCCGATCGTCAGTGAGGAGACGACCGTGAACTGGCGGGGCAGGAACGGGTAGGCGACCGCCATGGCCGACACGACGACGGCGATGAGCGAGGCGTAGATGGTCTTGGCCAGGAACAGCGAGGCGATGCGCTCGGTGTTGGCCATGACGCGGCGCCCCTGGGCCACGACCCCGGGAAGGGCCGAGAACTCTCCCTTGAGCAGCACCAGGCGCGCCACCGCCTTGGTGGCCGGCGCTCCGTTGCCCATGGCGATGCCGAGGTCGGCGTCCTTGAGCGCCAGGGCGTCGTTGACGCCGTCCCCGGTCATCGCGACGACGTGCCCTTGGGACTTCAGCGCCCGTACCAGTGCCCGTTTCTGCTCGGGCGTGACGCGTCCCAGGACACTGGCGCGCTCAACCGCGTCGGCCAGGCGCTCCAGGTCCTCCTCCGTCTCCTGCCCGCTGCCCGCTCCGGCAGGCAGGGTACGTGCGTCCAGGACGACGAGCTCGCCGCCGTCGGGCGCGGTGACTCCGGCCTGACGGGCGACCGCGGACACGGTCTCGGGGCTGTCCCCGGAGATGACCTTGGCGTCGACCCCCTGCTGGCGGAAGTAGGCCAGGGTCTCCGCGGCGTCGGGGCGGATCTCCTCGGTGAGGATCACGATCCCTGCGGCCTCAAGGTCATCGGGAAGCCGCGGGTCCTCCTCCCCCGGAGCCAAGCTCCAGGGCGAGCGCGAGCGGGCCAGGGCCACGACGCGCATCCCCTGTGCGGCGATCTGACGGGCACGATCCAGCACTGACGCGTTGTATCCGGCCAGGACGATCTCGGGGGCGCCGAGCACCCAGGTGGTGCCGAAGCTGTCGCGAACCGCGGACCACTTGCGGCGCGAGGAGAAGGGCACTGACTCCACACCGGCCCTGCTGCCGGCGCCGGCCGACGACAGCGCCTCTTGAAGTCCTGGTGCACCGAGCCACTCGGAATCAGCGAGCCCGTCCCTGATGGCGTCGGCGGTGGCGTTGGCCTCCCCCACCGTACTGAGAAGTGCGAGCGCCGAGAGCACCTCGGGTGGAGCCTCACCGCCGTCGGGCCCCTGGATCTCACCGAGGCGGATGCGTCCGGTGGTGATGGTGCCGGTCTTGTCCAGGCACAGGGTGTCGACCCGGGCCAGGACCTCGACGGCGGGTAGCTCCTGAACCAGGACGTTGCGCCTGGCCAGGGCCAGGGAGGCGGTGGCGAAGTTGACCGAGGTCAGGAGCACCAGACCCTGGGGCACCATGCTGACCACGCCCGCGATGCCGGCGACGACCGCGTGGCGCCAGGCGCCGCTGCTCCAGGCCTCGGCGACGCTTCCGCTCAACCGCAGCTGGGACCACACCAGGACCAGGGCCACGGGCACGATGACCCAGCTGATCCAGTGCAGCACCCGGTTGGTCCCCGCCTGCAGCTCGCTGACGACGAGTGAGTACTTGCGGGCCTCCCGGGCCAGCCGGTGGGCGTAGGCGTTCCCGCCGACCGCGGTGGTGCGGAACAGCCCGGTCCCGGCCGTCACCGTGGTCCCGGACATGACCTTCGCTCCGCTCACGGGGCGCACCGGCCGGGACTCGCCGGTGAGGATCGACTCATCGATCTCCAGGCCGTCGCTGGTCAGAACCTCCCCGTCGGCCGGCACCTGTTGGCCGGCTGCGAGCCGTACGACGTCGTCGAGGACGACCTGGCCGACGGCCACCTCGGTCTCGGCCCCGTCCCTGACGACGATGGCGCGGGGGGTCTCCAGCACGGACAGACGGTCCAGGGCACGCTTGGCGCGGATCTCCGCCAGGGTTCCGGTGGCGGTGTTGAGCACAAGGACGAAACCGAACAGTGCATCCGCCCAGTGCCCCAGCGCCAGGACAAGGACCAGTGCGGCGCCGAGGATGCCGTTGAAGATCGTGAAGACATTGGCTCGCAGAATCTGCGCGGCGCTGCGGGAGGTCCGCTCGCGGTACTCGTTGGTCTGTCCGGCGCTGACGCGCTCGGCGACCTGGGCGGCGCTGAGCCCGCTGACCGAGGACTCAGGGGGATGCGTGGTGCTCACGAGTCACACAGTAGTGAATCGGTCAAAGAGTGCCCCTCCTCCTGGGGGCCGAGACCTCAGGATGCGGCCTCCAAGCGCCGGGCATCTGCCCGCGACTTGAGGACCGAGGCGATGACCGTGACCAGGACGGTGCTGATGATGACGCTCAGGGACACTCCGATCGACGCCTCGGGGATGGCGTGCCACTCCTGGCCCCCGTTGATGAAGGGGACCTCATTGGTGTGCAGGGCGTGAACGATGAGCTTGAAGCCGATGAAGCCGAGGATGACCGCCAGGCCGTAGTGGAGGTAGACGAGTCGGTCGAGCAGCCCGTCGATGAGGAAGTAGAGCTGGCGCAGGCCCAGCAGGGAGAAGGCGTTGGCGGAGAAGACCAGGAAGGGCTCGCTGGTCAGGGAGTAGATCGCGGGGATGGAGTCGACGGCGAACATGACGTCGGCGGTACCGATGGCGATGATGCACAGCATCATGGGGGTGATCATGGTGCGCCCGGCGTGGCGGTGAATGACCTTGCCGCCCACGAAGCCGTCGGTCATGGGGATGACGCGGGCGATGAGCTTGACGAAGCCGCTGGGCCTGTACTCCTCATCATCGTCGTCGGGCTCCTGGACGCCCTCCCGGGCCTGGGAGAAGGCGGTCCACAGGAGCCAGGCCCCGAAGAAGTAGAACACCCAGGAGAAGTTCTCGATGAGCGCGGCGCCGGCGAGGATGAAGATGAGCCGGAGAATAAGGGCGATGACGATGCCGGCGAGCAGCACCTCCTGCTGGTACTTCCGGGGCACCTTGAAGGAGGACATCATGATGACGAAGACGAAGAGGTTGTCGATGCTCAGCGCCTTCTCGGTGATGTAGCCGGCCAGGTACTCCTGGGCGAAGCCCCCGCCCCACACGAACCAGACGATGCCGCCGAAGACCAGGGCCATGCCGATATAGGCCACCGACCAGACGGCGGCCTCCTTCATGGTGGGCTCGTGGGGGGTGCGCACGTGACCGACGATGTCGATCACGATGAGGGTCAGGATGATGGCCGCCAGGCCGATCCACCCCAGGATGTGGACGTCCACGTGTTCTCCTCCGGTACGGAACTGGTACCGGAGGTCTCCTCCCGCCACGTGCACAGGCGCTCAAGGCATGTACCGCTCTGGCCGCGACGCCGGGAACGCAGGACTGATGGGTGCCCGCACCGCCGTGATGACGACGTCGCCGTTGGTTGGGAGTACTCCCCTCCGTGTATAACGCCTGAGAGTCTAACGGGACGCTTCCTCTCGACGTAGCCACGCCGAGTCACTCATGGCTGTGAGATCAGTCGGCGGCCCGCATGGCGCGCAGCTCCTTCTTGAGATCCTGGATCTCGTCGCGCAGCCGGGCGGCGAGCTCGAAGTGGAGATCCTCGGCGGCGGCGTGCATCTGCTGGGTGAGCTCGTTGATGAGCTCGGCGAGGTCACCCTGTGCCGCGCCGGCGAGCTTCTCACGCACCGTGGCCTCGGCGGCGTGCTTGCGCCGGGCCCGCACCGAGGAGTCCTCGTGGCCCCGGTAGCCTCCGGCCAGAAGGTCGGCGGTGTCGACGTCCTCGCGGGCGAGCATGTCGGTGACGTCGGCGATCTTCTTGCGCAGCGGTTGCGGGTCGATGCCGTGCTCGGCGTTGTAGGCCAGCTGCTTGGTGCGGCGGCGCTCAGTCTCCTCGATGGCCTCAGCCATGGCCGGGGTGATGGTGTCGGCGTACATGTGGACCTCGCCGGAGACGTTGCGGGCGGCACGTCCGATGGTCTGCACCAGGGAGCGGGTCGAGCGCAGGAAGCCCTCCTTGTCCGCGTCCAGGATGGACACGAGCGAGACCTCCGGCAGGTCCAGGCCCTCACGCAGCAGGTTGATGCCCACCAGGACGTCGAAGCGCCCCAGCCGCAGCTCGCGCAGGAGCTCGACGCGCCGCAGCGTGTCGACGTCGGAGTGGAGGTACTCCACGCGCACGCCCCTCTCGGCGAGGTAGGTGGTCAGGTCCTCGGCCATGCGCTTGGTCAGGGTGGTCACCAGGATCCGCTCCTGGCGCTCCACACGGGCGCGCACCTCCTCGAGCAAGTCGTCGATCTGTCCCTGCGTGGGCTTGACGACGACCTTGGGGTCCACCAGTCCCGTGGGCCGGATGATCTGCTCGACAACACCGTCGGAGCGCTGGGTCTCGTAGTCACCCGGGGTGGCCGACAGGTAGACGGTCTGGCCGACGCGGTCCTCGAACTCGGCGAAGGTCAGGGGGCGGTTGTCCAGTGCGGAGGGCAGACGGAATCCGTGCTCGACCAGGGTGCGCTTGCGGGAGGCGTCCCCCTCGTGCATGGCGCCGATCTGGGGAACGGTCACGTGGGACTCATCGATGACGAGGAGGAAGTCCTCGGGGAAGTAGTCCAGGAGGGTGTTGGGCGGGGTGCCGGTCTCGCGCCCGTCGATGTGCAGCGAGTAGTTCTCGATCCCCGAGCACATGCCGATCTGCTGAAGCATCTCCAGGTCGTAGGTGGTGCGCATGCGCAGGCGCTGGGCCTCCAGGAGACGGCCGTCGTGCTCGAGCTGGGCCAGACGCTCGGCGAGCTCGGCCTCAATGCCCTCGATGGCCTTCTGCATGCGTTCGGGGCCGGCCACGTAGTGGGAGGCGGGGAAGACGAAGACCTGCTCGACAGTGTCGATGACGTCCCCGGTCACGGGGTGCAGCGTGGCCAGGGCCTCGATCTCGTCCCCGAAGAACTCGATGCGGATGGCGAGCTCCTCGTACATCGGGATGATCTCCACCGTGTCGCCACGCACGCGGAAGGTGCCCCGGGTGAAGTCGATGTCGTTGCGGGTGTACTGCATCGTCACGAAGCGCCGCAGAAGATCGTCCCGGTCGATCTGCTGGCCCACTTCCAGGGGCGTCATCCGGTCCACGTACTCCTGGGGGGTGCCCAGGCCGTAGATGCAGGAGACCGAGGAGACCACGACGACGTCCCGGCGGGTGAGCAGGGAGTTGGTGGCGCTGTGGCGCAGGCGCTCGACCTCGTCATTGATGGAGGAGTCCTTCTCGATGAAGGTGTCCGTCTGCGGGACGTAGGCCTCGGGCTGGTAGTAGTCGTAGTAGGAGACGAAGTACTCCACCGCGTTGTTCGGCAGCAGCTCACGGAACTCGGCGGCCATCTGGGCGGCCAGGGTCTTGTTCGGCTCCAGGATGAGGGTGGGGCGCTGGACCTGCTCGACGAGCCAGGCGGTCGTCGCGGACTTGCCGGTTCCCGTGGCGCCAAGCAGGACGATGTCCTTCTCCCCCGCCCGCAGACGCTCAGTCAGCTCGGCGATCGCCGTGGGCTGGTCCCCGCTGGGTGAGTAGGGGCTGACGACCTCAAAGGGTTTGGCTGCGCGCTGGAGCTCGGTAACGGGACGCATACCCTCAGGCTACGCGGTCCGACCGACACCATGGACACCTCAGACCGCGCAGTCACCTCCTTCACCATCCTGCGATCCGGCCGTCACCACACAGATACGTCTTTGTATCCAGGAAGGGACCTTTCAATCGAGTTCACCTATTACGGTGGTTCTCGCAGGACGCCGGGTCGTCCCGTTCCACGTTCATGTGGATGCTCATGAGGCCCGCCCCTGCGCCCTGTCTTCATCCCCTGAGTCCAAGGATCCCTCATGGCCTTCATCGTCGCCGTCTCCGCCACCATCGTCGGAGCCCTCGGCCCCGCCCGCACCACCTCTCGACGCAACAGCTGCTCGGGCTGAGTCTGCCTTCCGGATCTACCTCTCGGTTCCGCCCCACTCGACGACGGTGAACCCGCTCCGGGTCGGCCCAGGCTCCAGCTTCTGCTCCGGAACCGCTGTCTGCGGGACATCCCCGACGACGATGTAGACCCTGATGAAGGTATCTGGGACAATCCCGGCACCCGAGGAGGGGTCCGTCAAGCGGTAGACGGCCTGGCGCGCGAACTCCTCAGAGGCGAAGGTGACCAGGGCCCTGCCCCGCTCGGCGATCCGAGGCCCCCAGAAGGTGATGAACTCGGCCGCCTCGCGGTCACTGAGTCCCAGCATGGAGAGCTTGTCCTCCAGGAAGCCGGTGGCCGCATCCGCCTCGACGACGAAGCCCTCGTTCTGAACGAGGGTGGCCGCCCCCTCCCCTTCCCAGAACAATGACGGGTAGTGCCGCCCCACGGCGTCGGTCAGATCCCCGTCGGGTGCTGCCGTCACGTGCCACGTGATACTGCCGTCAACCTGCGTCTGCGGCGTCGGATAGGTGTAGGTCAGTGTCCCCTCATAGTCCAGGGAGACCAACAGGTCCATCGTCGTGGTGGGGTAGAGATACAGGACCGGTTTCTTGTCCTTCTGCTCCTCCGGCCACATCCCGCAGCCCGCGAGCATCCCACCCGCAGCAAGGCCGCCGAGCAGCAGGAGGTGCCGACGAGCGGGGGTCTCCATCCGTGAAGGCGGCATGACGGTTCCTTTCGTAGGACTGATGCGTCCGGCCTGACGGAGTCCGGGGCACCATGGCTCTTCGTCCCACTGTAGGAGTGGGCGCGGTGTCCGCCGATGGGAAGGTCTCCCCCGCCGTCAGACGATGGCTCCCGGCTCCAGGATCCGGGTGCTCCAGAGCCTGTCGACCTCGGCGCTCAGGTCCTCCAGCGCCCCGGAGTTGGACACGACGACGTCGGCGACGGCTCGGCGTTCCTCGTCGGTGGCCTGCACAGCGATACGAGCGAACGCCTCGTCACGGGTCATCCCCCGCGCAGCGAGCCGCTCCAGACGCATCTCAAGCTGGGCCTCGACGACGATGACGAGATCGAACAGGTCCTGCATCTGTCCTTCGACGAGGAGAGGAACGTCGTAGACCGCCACCTGCCCGGCCGGAACCGTATCCATCCGAGCCCACGCCTCTGCTGCGATGAGGGGCAGGAGGAGCTCCTCCAGGCGGGCACGGCGTAGGTCGTCGGAGAAGACCAGGCGCCCCAGCGCACTGCGGTCCAGGGAGCCGTCCGGGGCTAAAATCCCTTCCCCGAACTCGGCCACCACTGCCGCAAGACCGTCACTGCCCGGGCTGACGACGTCGCGAGCGACCTCATCAGCGCTGGTCACGACCGCGCCGCGCTCCTCGAGCAGGCAGGCCACCGTCGACTTGCCTGAGCCGATGCCACCGGTGAGCCCCACGCGCAGGGCTCGGTCCTTCGGACGACGAGTGGAACGGGGTACAGGTGTGTGGCGCATGGTCCCATCATGCCGTGACCTGCCCGGGCCGGGCCAGCGCGTGGTGAGACAGCCGACAGCGGTGTCCACCGGGCGCAGCCTCGCCTTGTCAGTGCCAGCTCACTTGCCCCCTGCGGCCGCCTGGCCGTCAGTCGTGATCGTGGTGGTCGAACCGGGTCGTCTTCTTCCTCCCCGGCCCCGCCCGTAGGGCGCGATGCGCTCCTCGACCCGGGCCAGCGACTCCACCGCGCCCTGCGGGGGACTCACGCACCGGGAGGCCTGCTCCGAGGCCCGCGAGATGATCTCGCGGATGATCGGTGCGCGAGAGTGGTCCTCCTCCACCCCGTCGACCAGTACCTCCGCCAGGGCTGAGAGGACCTGCACAGCGACCAGAGGGTCGCCGACGGCGTCGACGAGTATCCCGCAGCGCTCTCCTGGCCGGTTCATCGGCCAGGACTCCATCGCGTCACGGCACTGGTGCCATGCCCGGCCGCTGGAGGCGCGGTCCCCGCGGGCCTGAGCGGCGTGCGAGGCCAGAGCCAGGGCGGCGCAGGCCGTTTCCGTCCACCCCTGGCTCAGGCTCAGCTCCGCGGTGTCGAGATGCTCCTTCTCCGCGCGCTCATTGGCGCCAAGTGCCGCCAGCAGCCGGCCGAAGGCCAGGCGAAGATCGACGACCAGCTCCAAGGTGGAGTCATCCACCACCTCCGACAGTGAGGCGCTGACCGTCTCCGCGGTCGACATGGCGCGCTGTCGCACTGACTCCATGCCATAACCGCGAGACAGCGTGAGCAGCTCGCGGACCTCCTTGAGCAGCGCTCCCTGGTTACGCAATCGGGCACGATCTGCCGGTACGGCGCTCGTCACCGTCCCGTAGGACCGGCTGGCCAGACCTGCGGCCTCAGCGGCCATCCGCATCTCGACCCGGTACGACACGCCGTTGTTGCCGTTGCGGACGTCGAAGCGGTGAGCGACGCCGCGCACGAAGCCGGTCATGACGTCATAGGCGCGGCCGACGGTGTCCCAGGCCGTGAGCTCCAGGTTCCCCCACGGCGTTGTCCAGTTCAGCGAGGCGCCCAGGGCGTGCTTTCCGTAGTCCGCCCGGTTGGCCGCCCTCATGACGAGGGCCAGTCCGACGGCGGTGTTCATCAGTTGCCAGGCCGAGGCCTCAGAGACGGCCTTCATAGGGCTGTGACGGATGAGTGCGATGGCCCGTTGCCACTGGGAGGACAGTCCCAGGTACTCGAGCCTGTCCGCCAGGCTCTGGAGTGACACGGCATCTGGAAGGTGGAGCAGGCTCAAGGAGGCGAAGGCGTCCTCGGCCTCGACGATGCGTTGGTGGGCCAGGTAGGGAACCAGCACCGCGCCCAGCCCCCGTGCGCTCTCCACGGGATCGGCCTCGGCGCGTTTGGGTGTGGCCGTGGTTGTACTGATGACGCCGGAGTAGTCATCGTGCATACGGGCGGTGGCCAGCACGGCTCCGGTATCGGTCTTGCCGAAGGAGAAGAGTCTGGCCTCACGGAGCTGCTCGAGGGCCTCGTCCCTGAGGCCGAGGACGGCGGAGAGCTCCACCTGGGCGTAACGCAGCGGGAGCGTCGAACGGCTGTGAGCCGCCCGAATCCCCTGGCAGAAAGCGGTCGCCTGCTCAAGGCTCGTTCTGCTCGTGTCCGGGTCCTGGCCCAGCTGAACCAGCCACGCCCGGTCGACGGCGCAGACCGCCTCCACCACCTGGTCGGGCGCGCTCCCCGCATCCGCCCCCTCGACGTCGTCGGCGGCAACCGCCTTCCACAGGGCCGCTGCAGCGACGCGGCTGGGGCAGATGG
This sequence comes from Actinomyces sp. SKVG-SVH-4(1), assembly GCF_048514265.1. NCBI lineage: Bacteria > Bacillati > Actinomycetota > Actinomycetes > Actinomycetales > Actinomycetaceae > Actinomyces > Actinomyces sp. SKVG-SVH-4(1). The sequence continues at coordinate 277,010 of NZ_JBGEVE010000002.1, forward strand.
GGTCGACATCCTCCAGAGCACGGGCAATGTCGCCCCAATAGCTCATATCGTCTCCAACGGTCGTCACGTTCTGGTTCCGGCTTCTAGGAAGCAGGGAGCACGGGGCCCGACCACAGCCTCGCACAGGCACGTCACCTGAGCGATGGGGAGAAGGCACCGAACGTCTGAGGGTCTCTGCCTGCGGAGCAGGCAGAGACCCTCAGATGATGTCAGAGATCAGTCCTGACCACTGAAAAGGTGCGGATGCTCAGTTACCGGTGAGCTTCTCGCGCAGAGCGGCCAGGGCCTCATCGGAGGCCAGCGTGCCGGAGGCCTCCGACGGCGCCGAGGAGTACGAGGTGCCGCCGGCGGGGGCTGCCGGAGCACCGGACTCCTGCTCCTCCTCCAGGGCCTTGGCGACCTGGGCCTTGTGGGCCTCCCAGCGGGCGTGAGCAGCCGCGTACTCGGCCTCCCACGCCTCGCGCTGGGCGTCGTAGCCCTCGAGCCACTCGTTGGTCTCCGGGTCGAAGCCCTCGGGGTACTTGTAGTTGCCCTGCTCGTCGTACTCGGCCGCCATCCCGTAGAGGCTGGGGTCGAAGTCCTCGGAGGCGGGGTCGACACCCTCGTTGGCCTGCTTCAGCGACAGGGAGATGCGACGGCGCTCCAGGTCGATGTCGATGACCTTGACGAAGACCTCGTCGCCGACCTTGGCCACCTGCTCGGGGACCTCGACGTGACGCTGCGCCAGCTCGGAGATGTGGACCAGGCCCTCGATGCCGTCCTCGACACGCACGAAGGCGCCGAAGGGGACGAGCTTGGTGACCTTGCCGGGAACGACCTGGCCGATGGCGTGGGTCCGGGCGAAGGCCTGCCACGGGTCCTCCTGAGTCGCCTTGAGCGACAGGGAGACGCGCTCGCGGTCGAAGTCGACGTCCAGGACCTCGACCGTGACCTCGTTGCCGACCTCGACGACCTCGGAGGGGTGGTCGATGTGCTTCCAGGACAGCTCGGAGACGTGGACCAGACCATCGACGCCACCCAGGTCCACGAAGGCACCGAAGTTGACGATGGAGGACACGACACCGGAGCGGACCTGCCCCTTCTGCAGGGTCTGCAGGAAGTTGGTGCGGACCTCGGACTGGGTCTGCTCGAGCCAGGCGCGACGGGAGAGGACCACGTTGTTGCGGTTCTTGTCCAGCTCAATGATCTTCGCCTCGAGCTCGCGGCCCACGTAGGGCTGGAGGTCGCGAACGCGACGCATCTCCACCAGGGAGGCGGGCAGGAAGCCGCGCAGGCCGATGTCCAGGATGAGACCGCCCTTGACGACCTCGATGACGGAGCCGGTGACGACGCCGTCCTCCTCCTTGATGCGCTCGATGGTGCCCCAGGCGCGCTCGTACTGCGCGCGCTTCTTGCTCAGGAGCAGACGCCCTTCCTTGTCCTCCTTCTGCAGGACGAGGGCTTCGATCTCGTCGCCGACGGAGACGATCTCGTCGGGGTCGACGTCATGCTTGATGGACAGCTCGCGAGCGAGGATGACGCCTTCGGTCTTGTAGCCGATGTCGAGGAGGACCTCATCACGGTCGACCTTGACGACAGTGCCCTCGACGATATCGCCGTCATCGAAGTACTTGATGGTCTCGTCAACGGCGGCGAGGATCTCCTCGGTCGAACCGATGTCGTTGACGGCGACCGGGGCGGGGCTGGGCGTAGTGGTTGTCATTGAGTGGATGCTCCGAATGCGGATAGTTGGATCGGGTTGATAGGGACCGCGTGCTCCCCAGTGACGCGAATCGGCCCGGACCAATTCATCGACCTGGTTGGATCAGTCTCATAGGAGACGCCCAGGAGCGCACGAATGAACCTTAGCAGTACGTGACGAATCCGTAACTAGACGATGCTCAAGCATTATCCCGTACATGCGTGCAATCGCTCACGTCGTCTGACGACTTGATGTCAAAAGGATGACGTGACGATCTCATTCGTATATCACCGGCTTCTTCGGCCGATGAGCGGAGGTCCCGGAAGGGCTCTTTAGTGGGCGGCCTCACGCCAGGTCCGCCCTCGTCCGACGGCGACGTCCAGGGGGACCGAGAGCTCTGCTGCCCCACCCATCTGCTCCTTGAGGAGGCTCTCAACAGCCTCGGCCTCTCCGGGCGCGACCTCGATGAGGAGCTCGTCGTGGATCTGCAGAAGAATGCGGCTCGTCAGGGCCTGCTCGCGCAGCGCGCTGTCGACATCGATCATGGCCTTCTTGACGATATCGGCGGCGCTGCCCTGAATGGGGGCGTTGAGGGCGGCCCGCTCAGCCATCTCACGGCGCTGCCGGTTGTCGCTGGTCAGGTCGGGCAGGTAGCGGCGCCGTCCGAACATCGTCTCGGTGTATCCGTCTCGGCGCGCCTGCTCCACCACGGACTCCAGGTAGTCGTGGACCTTTCCGAACCTGGCGAAGTAGGCGTTCCTCAGATCCGCTGCCTCAGCGTTGTCGATACCGAGCTGACGGGCCAGCCCGAAGGTCGACAGGCCGTAGGCCAGTCCATAGCTCATGGCCTTGACGTGGCTGCGCTGCTGGGCGGTCACGTCCTCGACCTCGATGCCGTGGACCAGGGCGGCGACGTAGCGGTGCAGGTCCTCCCCGCTGCGGAAGGCCTCGATCAGCGCTTGGTCCGCGGACAGGTGCGCCATGATGCGCATCTCGATCTGGGAGTAGTCGGCGGTCATGAGGCACTCGTAGCCCTCGCCGACGGTGAATGCCTCGCGGATGCGCATCCCCTCCTCGTGACGTGCCGGGATGTTCTGCAGGTTGGGGTCGGTGGAGGACAGGCGCCCCGTGGCGGCGATGGTCTGCTGGAAGGTGGTGTGGATGCGCCCGTCGGCCTGGATCGCCTTGCGCAGTCCCTCAACCGTCTGCCGCAGCTTGATGGCGTCGCGGTGCTCAAGAAGGTGCTCCAGGAAGGGGTGCGAGGTCTTGGCGTACAGCCCGGCCAAGGCGTCGGCGTCCGTGGTGTAACCGGTCTTGGTCTTGCGGGTCTTGGGCATCTTCAGCTCGTCGAACAGGACGGCCTGGAGCTGCTTGGGGCTGGAGAGGTTGAGCTCTCGCCCGGCGGCGGCGTAGGCGCCCTCGGCGGCGTGAGTCACGCGGGCGTCGAGCTCGGTCTGGCGGGCTTGGAGCACGGCGTCGTCGACGGCGATGCCGGCGTCCTCCATGACGGTCAGGGTCGCGGCCACGGGCATCTCCAGGTCGGTGAACAGTCCGGCGGCGTCACGAGCCGCCATCTGCTCATCGAGCACGGCCTGGAGCGGGAGCAGGGCGGCGGCCCGGCGTGCACTGGCCAGGTGGGAGGGGGCAACGGCCTCCTGAGAGGTGAGGGCCTCGAGGTCGAATGCGCTCTGGGACTCACCGGAGCCGCCGTCACCCCCGGCACCGCCCTCGTTGACTGCGGCCAGGTCGATGCCGAGCCAGCGCTGGGTGAGGGTGTCGACGTCGTAGCTGCGCTGTTCGGGACGGCACAGGTAGCCGGCCAGCGAGGGGTCTGCGACGACGCCGTCGAGCGTGAGTCCCCGGGCGCTCAGCGCGTGCCAGCTCCCCTTGGCGTCGGCGACGAGCTTGGGACGCTCCACGTCGGCCAGGAGCCGGGCCAGGACGGCTTCGTCCTCGGGCAGGATCTCGGTCAGGTCGATGGCGACCGCCCGAGAGCCGTCGGACAGTGACACGAGCGCGGCATCGCCTTCCACGGGCCTGAGGACACCGACGACATCCACACCCAGGAGGCGGGTGCCGTTGTCGTCATCCGCCGGCAGGCTGGTCTTCAACCATTCAGCCAGCCGCCCCGCGGCTAGATCGTGTCCCAGCGAGACGATCTCCAGATCGCTCAGCGCGTTCAGTGCGCCGGCTTCGTCTGCCTCACTCGGCTCGGCGTGGTCGGAGGTGTCGGTGAAGCTCAGGATGCGCAGCGCCCGCTGGTGCAGGGTGCGGAACTCCAGGGTCTCGAACACGCGCGCCAGGCCGGCGCGGTCGGCACCCGTGAGGCGCAGGTCGGTGCGGGGTTCGATTCCGAGGTCCAGGTCGGTGAGCAGGCGGTTGAGGCGGCGGTTGCGCACGACGTCGTCGAGGTGATCGCGCAGCGACTGTCCGGCCTTGCCCTTGATCTGGTCCGCGTGAGCGATGACGCCGTCGAGCCCGTCATAGAGGTTGAGCCACTTGGCGGCGGTCTTGGGGCCCACGCCCGGAACCCCGGGCAGGTTGTCACTGGTCTCGCCGACCAGGGCGGCCAGGTGCGGGTAGCGCTCGGGCGTCACCCCGTAGCGCTCCTCCACCTCCTGAGGCGTCATGCGGCGCAATGTCGACACGCCCTTGACCGGGTAGAGCACGGTGCACCGCTCGGTGACCGTCTGGAAGGAGTCGCGGTCCCCCGAGCAGATGAGAACCTCCATGCCCTCGGCCTGGGCGGAGGCCGCCAGGGTGGCCAGGATGTCGTCGGCCTCGTAGCCCGGAGCGGTGAGCGCTGTGACGCCCATGGCCTCCAGGACCTCCTGGATGAGCTCGACCTGCCCGAGGAAGGGCTGCGGTGTCTCATCGCGGGTTCCCTTGTACTCGGCGTACTCCTCGGTGCGGAAGGTGCCTCCCGGCAGGTCGAAGGCGACGGCCACGTGGGTGGGCCGCTCGCTGTCCAGCAGCGACAGGAACATGGAGACGAAGCCGTGGACGGCGTTGGTGGACTGACCGGTCGACGTGGTGAAGTTGTCGACGGGCAGGGCGTAGAAGGCACGGAAGGCCATTGAGTGTCCGTCGATGAGAAGAAGCCGCTCGGGAACCGGGTCCGAGGGGGACTGAGGTGTTGGACTCGTCGCAGGGCTGGTCGCGGTGGTGCTCACCGTGCCAGCCTAGGCCCATGAGCCATCCACAGTCCGACTCGCCCGTCTCCCCCACCAGCGTAGGGGACTCCAGTGACTCTCAGGCCTCTCCTGTCTCCGCCGACTCCCCCAGCTCGCCGGCGGTCGTCGGGCCGCTGGGCCCCGTGGGCCGCGTCACTGCGGCCTCCTACTCCGGAGCGAGCGCCTCAGCCGTGGCCTTCCCGGACCCTGCCAGGCGCCCGTTCCCGGATCCGCGTCCCGCGGGCTCTGCCGTCTCCGCTTCCTCGGCACTGCACGCGGTGCTGGAGGACAGTGAAGAGGGCACGCTCATGGAGACCCTCGGGATGGAGGTGGTGACTCGCGACGCTCATCGGACCGAGGTCCGGATGCCGGTCGACGGGGCCCGACAGGTCGTCGGGATCCTGCACGGCGGTGCCACCGCCGCGCTCATCGAGACGGCTGCCTCCGTGGCCGCGCGCGCGGGCGCGCCCGACGATGCCGTCCCGGTCGGGGCGGAGCTGACGGTCAGCCACCTGCGCTCCGTGTCCCAGGGCTGGGTGAAGGCGACCGCCACTCCCCTGCACCGCGGCCGTCGTACCGTGGTCTACCAGGTGACGGTCACTGACGACGATGAGCGGACCATCGCCGTCGGGACGCTGCGCAGCCTGTTCACCTGAGGCGCTGCGCCGCCCTGGGCTATCAGTGGGTGCTTAGTCCTTCTTGGCCGAACCGACCTGCTCGATGACGGCGTCGGCCACCTCGCGCATGGTCAGACGCCGGTTCATGGAGGTCTTCTGCAGCCAGCGGAAGGCCTCCGGCTCGCTCAGTCCCATGCGCTCCATGAGCAGCCCCTTGGCCCGGTCGACGCGCTTGCGGGTCTCGAAGCGCTCGGTGAGGTCGGAAATCTCACTCTCCAGGGAGAGGATCTCCTCGTGCCGGGACATGGCGATCTCAAGTGCCGGGATGAGGTCCGCCGGGGTGAAGGGCTTGACGACGTAGGCCATGGCGCCGGCGGCGCTGGCTCGTTCGACGAGCTCGGTCTGGGAGAAGGCGGTCAGCATGATGACGGCGCAGTTGTGCTTCTCGAGAATCCTCTCCGCCGCGGTGATGCCGTCGGTCACCGGCATCTTGACGTCAAGAACGCACAGGTCGGGATCATGCTCATCAGCCAGGCGGACGGCCTCCTCACCATCTGCGGCCTCCGCGACGATCTCGTAGCCGGCGTCGGTGAGAGTCTCGACGATGTCAAGGCGGATGAGGGTCTCGTCCTCAGCGACGAGCACCCGGCGGGACTTGGTGGTGCTGGACTCATTGCTCACGGCTGTGATCCTAGTATGATCTCGCTGTTAGCGCCCCCGCAGAGCGGACGGCGTGCCTCCGTAGCCCAATTGGCAGAGGCATCCGACTCAAAATCGGAGTGTTGTGGGTTCGAGTCCCACCGGAGGTACCAACAAGTCCCTACCCAGCCCCACCTCAGGACAGACCAGTCAGATGGAGAGCACCTTGGGCACCACGTGGGCCTCACTGTACGAAGCGGCCAAAGCTGTTCAGCGTCCTCGTCACGTGTCCTCGTACATCGAGGCGGGCGGTGTCGCAGCTGCAGTGGAGTCGTCCTCGGGAAGAATCTATACGGGCGTCTGCGTGGATACCGCCTGCACCCTGGGAATCTGTGCCGAGCGCAACGCGATCCTCAACATGATGACCAACGGTGAGGATGCGATTCGACGGGTTCTGACGATCATGCGCGACGGCCGTACCGGTCCGCCGTGTGGAGCATGTCGAGAAATGATGACGCAGCTGATGCCGAGCCGGTTCGGGGACATCGAGGTGATGATCGACTTCGCTGCCGGGAAGACCATGACTCTTGCCGATCTGACTCCCCAGTGGTGGCTACGGCGATGAGGCTGTGACCGCAGAGCTCCACTCTGCGGTGTCCTGCCCCCACCGATTCATCAGCGGGAAGCAGATGCCGGAACCCGTCGCCCTGAACCGGATCGAGGGGCCTCCCGGTGATAGGTGGGAGACCCCTCGACGGATCAGAACCGGTGCTCAGACCTTGTAGTCGCCCGTCTCACCGACGGTGTGGACACGGATCGAGTTGGTCGAGCCGGGCGTGCCCGGAGGCATTCCGGCCACGATGACGACGGTGTCCCCGGGCTGGGCCAGATGCTTGTCCTGAAGGATCTCATCGACCTGGGCCACCATCTCGTCAGTGTGCTGGACCTCGGGCACCTCGTAGCACTGCACGCCCCAGGAGACGGCGAGCTGGTTGCGCGTCTCACGCAGCGGGGTGAAGGCCAGCAGCGGAAGCGGCGAGCGCAGACGAGACAGGCGCCGGGCGGTGTCACCGGACTGGGTGAAGGTCACCAGGTAGGTGACGTCGAGGTGCTCGCCCATCTCCGCAGCGGCGCGGGTCAGTGCCCCACCTCGCGTCTGCGGGTAGGAGCCCAGGCCGGGGATGCGCTCCCCTCCGTGCTCCTCGACGTTCTCGATGATGCTGGCCATGGTGCGCACGGCCTCGATGGGGTAGGCGCCCACGGAGGTCTCACCGGAGAGCATGACGGCGTCGGCGCCGTCGAGAATGGCGTTGGCGCAGTCGGAGGCCTCGGCCCGTGTGGGACGCGGGTTCTGGATCATGGACTCCAGGACCTGGGTGGCCACGATGACCGGCTTGGCCTGGCGGCGGGCCAGCTCGATGGCCCGCTTCTGCACCAGCGGGACGGCCTCCAGGGGCATTTCCACACCGAGGTCGCCACGGGCCACCATGATGCCGTCGAAGGTGGAGACGATGTCGAAGAGGTTCTCCACCGCCTGGGGCTTCTCGATCTTGGCGATGACCGGGATGCGCACGCCGACCTCGTCCATGATCTCGTGGACGTCCTTGATGTCATCGGCGTCGCGCACGAAGGACAGGGCGATGAGGTCGGCACCGATCTTGAGGGCCCAGCGCAGGTCCTCACGGTCCTTCTCGCTGAGGGCCGGCACGGAGACGGCGACGCCGGGCAGGTTGATGCCCTTGTTGTTGGAGACGTAGCCGGGCACCTCGACCTTGGTGACGACGTCGGTGTCGGTGACGGCCACGACGCGCACCGCGACGTTGCCGTCGTCGATGAGGAGCCGGTCACCGGGGCGGCAGTCGCCGGGAAGTCCTTTGAAGGTGGTGGAGGCGCGCTTGACGGTGCCCAGGACGTCGTCAATGGTGATGGTGAACTCGTCGCCCTTGTTGAGCATGACCTTCTGGTCGTCCACGAACCGCCCCAGGCGGATCTTGGGGCCCTGGAGGTCGACGAGGATGGCGACGGCGCGGCCGGAAGCGTCGGCGGCCTCACGGATACGGCCGATGACCTCCTCCTGGTCCTCGGCGCGACCGTGGGAGCGGTTGATGCGCGCGACGTTCATGCCGGCGTCCACGAGCGCTTGCACCTGCTCGGGAGAGTCGGTAGCGGGTCCGAGGGTACATACGATCTTGGCTCTACGCATGGGTTCAGAATACGGGACACCGGGCCCTGCGCACGAGGAGGAATCTCGTCAGTCGTCAGGTTGCGACCATCCTCACCCACTTGTCTCCCGCCGGAGTGGCGGGCGGGTCCCCGATTCGGTCGCTACGAATCCGCCTGGTCCGGGCGGGCCGACTCCGCGGCAGCAGGTTCTGCGGGTGAGGCGTCCTCAGACGAGTCATGCTCGGCGGCGATGTCCTCGGCGGAGTCGCCCTCATCGGCCGCTGATCCGTCCTTCCTCGCCCTGTGCCCCGGCCTGTCGATGGCGTCGCTCAAGGGGCGTCGCGAGGAGAGGAACAGTCCAATGGCGCCGACGAGGAAGATGACGATGGAGGTCCACACGTTCAGTCGCAGGCCGAGGACCGTCTCGGCCTCGTCGATGCGCAGCATCTCAATCCACACCCGGCCTGCGGTGTAGACCATGAGGTAGATCCACAGCAGCCTGCCGCCTGTGACCCCGCTGCGGGCGACCATCCTTCTGCCGATCCACACCAGGAGGACCGCTCCGGCCAGGTTCCACAGGGCCTCATAGAGGAAGGTCGGATGAAACAGGGTGCCGGGCGGGTAGGTGGAGCCCGCCGGCAGGTGGGCGTCGTCGATCCGCAGTCCCCAGGGCAGCGTCGTCGGGGCGCCGTAGAGCTCCTGGTTGAACCAGTTCCCCAGTCGACCGATCGCCTGAGCGATCAGCAGCGTCGGGGCGACGGCATCGGCCAGCGGAGCCACCCGCAGGTCACGATGGCGCAGAAGAAGCACCCCGGCCAGGACCCCGCCGGCGATACCTCCCCAGATGCCCAGGCCCCCCTGCCATGTCTGTGGGATACGGGCCAGGTCGCCGTTGGGGCCGAAGTAGTCGTCGGGCGAGGTGACCACGTGGTAGAGACGAGCTCCCACGATTCCAGCCGGCACGGCCACGATGGCGACGTCGAGGACCAGCTCCGGTCGGCCTCCCCGGGCCCGGTAGCGCCGGTCCGACCACCACACGGCCACGAAGACTCCGGTGAGGATGCACAACGCATAGGCCCGCACCGGGATGGGGCCGAGGTACCACACGGCCGAGGAAGGGCTCGGTATGCCCGCTCTCAGCGCGGCCGTGAACGACATCGCCGACAACGTTGGCATCGCGGGCATCGTTGACATCATGGCGGAAAGGGTGGCGACAGGCACTCAGAGAACCTCTCGGTGGGCGGAGGGGATCAGTGCCGGGTGGGCGCCGGCGGCGACCAGCTCGGCAACGAACTGCTGGGGGTCGGTGGAGCGGATGATGGCCTCACCGACGAGGACGACATCGGCCCCGCAGCGCGCGAAGCTCATGACATCGTGCGGACCTCTGACTCCTCCGGCCGCAATCCGTACGACCTGCGTCGGCAGAACGTCAGTGACCTGATCGAACAGGCTGCAGTCGACGGCCAGGGTGTCGGGATCGCGGGTGTCGATGGCCACGATGCAGGCCCCCGCATCGACCGCGGTCAGCGCCTCACGGCGGGTACGGACCTCGACGACGGCGCCCATCCCCAGGGAGTGGACCCTCTCGATGAGTCCCTCGAGCACCAGGGTCTCGAGGCGGGCATCGAGCATGAGCAGATCGGCGCCGTGAGCCCGGGCCTCGTGCACCTGGTAGGGCGTGACCACCAGGTCGTTGGCGAGGACGGGAAGATCCACTGAGGCCCTGACGGCGTCCAGGTCCTTGAGGGAGCCTCGCGTAGCGCTCGGCCCGGTGACCACTGAGACGCAGGCGGCGCCGCCGGCGGCGTAGAAGCAGGCCAGCATCCCCGGATCCCCGACGCCGCTGAGATCCGCGAACGTGGCTGTGGAGCGCTTCACCTCGGCGATCACCGTGACCGCCCGGTCATCGGTGCGCAGGCTGGACAGGGCGCTGATAGCACCGGGAACCAGGCGGGAGGCCTCTTTGAGGCGGGTCAGGGGAACCAGCGAAGCACGACGGTCGGCGGCCGCCTTGGCCTCAGCCACCATCGCCTCGAACGAGGTCATCGCACACCTCCCCGATCTCACCTGCCGGCGCTCCGGTGGGGCGCCTGTTCGTATCCATCGTGACGGCCCGAGGCCGTCTGTTGCAAATCGCCAAACCGTACTGGCCGCGGAGCGGTCAGCTGGGTCGCGATCCCACGTGCGCTTCCAGATCACCGCCGGCCAGGAAGCAGGTGCGCTCACCGGTGTGGCAGGCGGCTCCGACCTGATCGACCTCGATCAGGAGGGCGTCGCCGTCGCAGTCCAGATGAACGGACTTGACGTACTGCGCGTGTCCGGACGTATCACCCTTGCGCCAGTACTCACGCCGCGACCGCGACCAGAAGGTCACTCGTCCCTCTTCCAGGGTGCGCCGAAGCGCCTCATCGTCCATCCACCCCACCATGAGGACCTCACGTGAGTCGTGCTGCTGGACGACGGCGCAGACCAGGCCGTCCGCGTTGCGCTTCAGGCGCGCAGAGATCTGGGAATCGAGAGTCACAACCGCATTATGCACGCCGGGTGCTGCTCAGCCCGGAGGACCGAGCAGAGGGCCGAAGTAGACCCACATGCCTGGCAGGTTGCGCACCACCGCGAAAACGGCCAGCGCCACCCCGAGAAGGATCCCCTCCCTACCGGTGACGAGCGGCCGCCGCTGGCCTCGGAGCCATGCGAGCAACCAGCGCGCCACCAGAAGAACGACCACCGCCTCCAGTGCGAGCGCGAAGGGGTTGTACCCCAGGGCGGCCCACAGGTCGCCGTGCATGAGCTCACGAGTAGCACGAGTGCCTCCGCACAGCGGACACCACAGCCCTGTGGTGCGGTGAAGCGGGCAGAGGTCGGGAAGCCCCGGAGCGCTGCGGGGCAGAGTCAGTGCGCGCAGCACGATGAGACCACCGGGAAGGGAGGGCAGAACCATCAGAAGGCCCAGTCCGATCCGTCTTCCGTGTCCCGCGCGCCCATCGGAGCGCTCGAGTCTCGTCGAGGTATTCGTGCAGCAGTCTTCAGACATACAGTTCATTGAGACAACATCACCAAGAACAGAATAAGGTAGAGAGCGCTGATGACAGTGCCAATGGCCCCTGTCACCACTCCGGCTATGGACAGTCCCTTGTTCGAGGCACGCCCTTCTTTGGCGGCGCGCATTCCTAGGACTCCGACGACGATCGCCGGAATGCCCAAGATCATACCGAGGGACGCGCAGTTGCCAAAGATGCTCGCAATACCGAGCCCGAGCGCCCACCCACCGAGGGCGTTGGCCTCATGCCGACGTGGATCGTAAAACGCCCCCCAGTACACGCCCTGACCATATGGCGGATACGGGCCATAAGAAGGGGACGGATAAGGGTACTGCTGACTGTAGGGCTGCCCGTAGGCCTGGCTGTACGGTTGCTGACCACCCCCCGGATAAGGGACCATCTGGCCTCCCGATACAGCCGGGAAGGGGCGCGACTGATCGCCAAGATCATCCGCACTGTAGTAACCGTTCTGGGCCGACGACACGCCCGAAGCGGACTGGACGGCAACATCGGAGTCAGAAGGATAAGGGGTGCCGGCGACCCCTTGACGATAAGGATCCGCCGGGTAAGGATTCAACTCACTCATTATTCCTTCTCGAAAGCGACACTCAGGACACGGCCCATGCGGGCATCCACATCACACCCCGAGGACGACCTCACCTCAAGGGGGAGAACACCCCATCAGCCCGGCCGATCCCGCCCCCGTACGCCTTCGCTCCGCTGTGCAGGGAACCAGTGGAGCCCACGCGCAGCGGAGCGAAGACGACAGACGAGGACCTAGGACTGGAATCCGCTCGTGAGCTGCGCGGTCACACCAGTAAAGTAGAGCACGATCGCCAACACGGTGCCAACCACCGACAGCACAATGCCGGCAATGGACATGCCCTTGTTGGTGGCGCGCCCCTCGTTGGCCGCCTGAATACCCAGATACCCCACAATGATCGCAGGGATACCAGTGATGAGACCACAGCAGAAGAAGCTGACGATCCCCAGGCAGAGGGACCAGACCCCCAGCGAGTTCTTCTCATCAGGACGAGGACCGAATCCACCAGGGACATATCCTCCGGGCTGCTGATTGTACTGACCGTCGGGGTACGGGCCCATGTTGCTCATAGCATCTCTCCATGTAGATAGGGGTCGGTGATGTTGACAGTGACAGTATGTTGCTGAAGTATAACAGACCTCACGCTGCACGCAAATCGAACCGCTTTACAGCAGCAACCCGACCCAGCTCTGTCGCCCGACCTGAACCCAAGTCCCTTACCTACCCCCCATCCTGACGAATAGATAAATCAGGGTAGCACAGAAGCCAATGACCCCTATGACAATTCCAGCAGTTCCCGCACCCCGATTAGTGGCCTCACCTCGATCTGCCGCTGCCTGGGCCTGCAGCCCTAAAACGATCGCGATGACCCCAAAAATGATTCCGCAGCAGAAAATACTTGCGATCCCCAGCCCAAGAGACCAGTTCCCCAAGTAGTTCTTCTCGCTGTCTGGGTTCCTCCAGCCATTCCCACCACTTGAGTAACTGGGCTCATTGTAATAGAAGTGGCTCACGCACTCTCCTTGGGCTCGGCCACACGGGCGCTATCAGGGTGTCGGTGCGGGGCACCACGCCGGCACCGCAACCGCAGTCAGTCTCCCATACTTTTTAACGCACCGGGTGGTCCGCATCTCGCAGAGCATTCTTGGCCTCAGCGATGGTCATCACTCCGTAGTGGAACACTGAGGCTGCCAGAACACCGTCGGCACCATGGTCGGCTGCCGTGACGAAGTCTTGTGGGCGTCCAGCGCCGCCGGAGGCGATGAGTGGCACCTGGACCCGTCGACGAACGGCGTCGATCATCTCGGTGTCGAATCCTTGAGTGACCCCGTCGGCATCCATGGAGTTCAGGAGAATCTCCCCGGCGCCGAGCTCGGCTCCTCTCACTGCCCAGGCGACGGCATCGACACCGGTGGAGGTCCGTCCTCCGTGCGTCGTGACCTCGAAGCCGGAGGCCGTCGAGATGCCGGAGGGGCACCGACGCGCATCCACGGACAGGACGACCACCTGGTTGCCGAAACGCCGCGCCACCTCCGTCAGCAGCTCGGGACGGTTGATGGCCGCGGTGTTGATACCGACTTTGTCCGCCCCTGCCCGCAGCAGCTGGTCCACGTCATCGACTGAGCGCACTCCCCCGCCGACGGTCAGGGGCACGAAGACCTGTTCGGCAGTACGGCGGACCACGTCCAACATGGTGGAACGCCCCTCATGGGAGGCCGAGACATCGAGGAAGGTGATCTCATCGGCCCCCTGAGCGCAGTAGCGGGAGGCCAGCTCCACGGGGTCTCCGGCGTCCTTGAGGCCCTGGAAGTTGACACCTTTGACGACCCGACCGTCCTTGACGTCCAGGCAGGGAATGATGCGGATGGCAACGCTCATGAATGCTCCTTGGATGTTGGGCCGAAGGAGGAGCCGGGAATGGCGCTCGACTCACTGCCCGCACGACCCCCGGACGCTCCGGAAGGCTGAGCAGGGTCCTTGGCCAGGACGTCGATCACCACGACGACTGGTTCCTTCCCCTGCGCCTGCTCAGCGGGCAGCGAGAGGACCACCCGGGAGCCGACCGTGATGTCAACCAGGTTCTGGGAGACTCCCACCAGCGCATTGCTCATGTCGAGCTGCTTGGGCGGCTCCTGGTGCCCGAAGGTCGATTTGTCGAGGGGTTGTCCCGAGGCCCAGCTGACCATCGTGGTACGAGCAATAAGCCGATCCTGGGAACCGATCTGGGGGCCGGTGCCCTTGATGAGGATCTCCGTGGAGGCTCGAGTCGGTGCAGGAAGTCCGGCGCTGCTGACGGTGATGGAGCCGTCCGGTCCCTCAGTCACGGTGGGGGTGCCTTCCGCCGGCTGCTTCGCCTCCCCCGTTGCCGTAGTGGGCAGGAGGTCGACGACAGTGATCTTCGTCGTCCTGGAGCCGTCCTCCTCCTCAGCCGGCTCGCGAAGAACGACGCGGGCGCCTTCGCGCTGGCCGGAGACCGCCGCGTTGATGTAGTCACCCACCTCGGGACCGAGCAGACCCTGCCAGAGCTTGTACCCCGCCTCGTTACCCGTCGTGTTGCGCCCGTTGAGACCGGAGAACTGAGAGACCTGCAGGATCACAGGCGTCCCCGCGGAGACAGCGCGCCCCTGCCCGGTCTGGACGACGTCGGTCAGCACCGAGCCGGGGGCTGACAAGGAGGCGTCGCCGTTCAGCTCGACGGAGGGGGCCACCCCCGATCCGACCCGCCCGCTGACCGTCAGCAGCTGGCTGAGGGGGGCGTTGCCATCCAGCACGGTCGACTGAGCCGCGGTGCTGGCGCCCGTTCCGTTCCTTCCGGAGACGAGCTTGTTGACAGCCAGCGGCACCAGGATCATGGCAAGGACGACGACACCGATCAGGCCGACCGCCAGGGGCCCCCGCGGCATACGCCCCAGCGGGCCGCCCAGGGTCCGTGGACGCGGCGTCGGTTCCGGCTCCCGGGCCTCGGCGAGCACCTCGTCCTGCCGGTGCCCGGTCCCATGTGGGAGATCACGTCGATCGCGTCGATCGGCTCGTGCGGCCGGCATGTACTCGCTGCGAGGATCGTGGCTGCTGCCCGGCACGTGAGGCTCGAACTGAGGCCGGGACTGCGGCTGTGGCTGCGGTTGCGGCACTGTGAGAGGCGCCGATGTGCCGGTTGTGGGTCGGTCACTGCGGGAGGCGGTATCGGCCGGGCGTGCCTGGACAGCGGGCTGGGAAGGTGCCGGCAGGTCTCCGATCGCAGCCTCCCGCTGGGCCTGCTGAGCACGTTCGAGCGCACGGCGCTGACGCCGCGTCAGGGGCATGCCCGCTTCGGGATCCGGGGAGGGGGTAGTACTCATGTTGCGTCTTCCGTCAGTCGCCCTGCCAGTGCCGTGAGCCTCACCGTTCACACCCCGATGGGAGGATCGGTTGCCGAACGCTCCATGCTCTCCAGGAGTGCATCGATGCGCTCGTCCACGGCGCAGAAGGGATCACTCAGGGTAACAGGTGAGCAGACGCCGTCGTCGAGTCGAATGCCCACCCAGTCGACACTCACGTCGCAGCGCAGGTCCTCGGCCTTGGCGACAACCGCGCCCCGCAGGCGTGCACGCGTGGTCGCGGGCGGGGTGTCCACCGCCCGGCGGCAGGTCTCATCGTCAACGAATCGGCGCAGGAGGCCGGCGCCCTCCAGACGCTGCCGCAGTCCCCCACCGGGAGAGACGTCGTGATAGGCCAGGGCCAAGCGACTCACCCGGGGATCGGTCAGATCGGTGTCGTGCCGCTGGCAGTAGCGGGTCAGCAGCCGGTGCTTGACCGCCCAGTCCAGCTCCTTGTCCACGAGCTCGGGCTGCTGCAGGCGCAGGGCCTGGAGCCCTCGTTCCCACAGGTCCAGTGCGGCTTCGTGGAGAGCAGTGATCTCGATGCCCTGCGCGACGTGGTCGCGCAGACGCCCGAGGTGCTCTGCCTGCATCTCCAACGGCGTGATGGTCCGCCCGTCCGACCGTTCCAGGAGTACCCCTCCACTCATGTCGTGGCAGGTGTCGCGGATGGCCTTCATGGGGTCGGCCAGGGCCAGGTCGCCGAGCTCTCCCCCGTGCTCCAGGTAGTCCAGGAGCAGGTCCATGGCCGCCACCTTGAGCAGGGTGGAGCCCTGAGCGATGTTGGAGTCCCCGACGATGACGTGCATGCGCCGGTAGCGCTCGGCATCGGCATGCGGTTCGTCCCGGGTGTTGATGAGCGGCCTGGCGCGGGTCGTGGCTGAAGAGACGGCGTCCCACATCTGGTCGGCCCGCTGGGAGAAGACGTAGCCCCTCAGCCCGTCGGCGGCGCGCCGATTGTCCCCATCTGCGGCGATGTGGCCGGCGCCGACGAGGATCTGCCGGGTCACCAGGTGGGGTACGAGAGTGCGCGCGTCGTTCCAGAAGTCTCCACGACGGCGCACGAGGTAGTTCTCGTGGCACCCGAAGCCGTTGCCCTCGGCATCACGGTTGTTCTTCAACAGGTGGATCCGCCCGGGAACACCCGTTGCGGCCAGGCGCGCATTGGCCTGCTCGGCCAGATCGGCCATGACGAGCTCACCGGCGCGGTCCTGTGCGAGCACGTCTTCAAGGCGATCGCACTCGGCGGTGGCGAACTCGGGGTGGGAGCCCACATCCAGGTAGAGGCGAGCACCCCCGCGAGTGAAGACGTTCGAGGAGCGCGAGCGCTGGACCACGGGCTCGAAGAGCTCACGAGCGGCGTGGTCGGCGTCCATGGGAGGAGGGCCGTCGGTGGTGGGGGCGCAGGTGATGCCGTACTCGGTCTCCACCCCGATGATGCGCCGCGCCAAGGGCCGTGAGCCGCTCATGCTCACTGGCCGCCCTTCTGGACGAAGCCCTGGACGAAGGCCGCGGCGTTGGTCTCAATGACCGAGTCGATCTCATCGAGGATGCTGTCGACCTCACTGGTCTGCCCGGCCGACAACTTCCCGGCACTGATCTGCTGCTCAGTGTCCGCTGAGGTGGTCTCGACGCCATCGCGACGGACCTGCCCGTGGGACTGACTGGCGTGCTGCGGCGTCATGCGTTGCTCCTTCACTCGTCCTGCTCAGCGGTGCACCGCTGGTGAGCGCACTGTGAGGCTCAGTGTCTCTCAGGTTCTGCCCGGCGACCAATTTCCTCCAGGATGGTCGCCGTCTCATCGGGGTCGACGACCACGTCGTCGGGCAGGCGCAGACGCGCCAGGGCGGGGGTGCCCGGCACGTCGAGGAGGAGGCAGGTCCAGGAGGCCCCCACGATCTGCCGGTGACGGCGGATGGCGGTTCCCCGGACGGCGGCGCGCGTGCCCTCGGGAGGCGTGTCGGCCGCACGCTGGATCTCCGCGTCAGTGACCAGCCGGTGGATTCTGCCGGCGGCGTCGAGCTTGTCGACGACGGATCGTCCCGGTCGCAGGTCGGCCCATTGGATGTCGAGAGCGGCCAGGCGGGGATCGTCCCAGCCGGTTCCCGACCTGCGGCGCAGTCCCTCACAGAGCTCGTACTTGGCGACCCACTCCACCATCTGGGCGGCCGGCCCGGATCCGTCGCGGCGCCACTGCTCCAGGGCGTCGAGGACCTGCCTCCACAGGGCCAGGGCGCGATGGGCCTGAGCGTCCTCCACACGGGTGACGGCAGGGCTGACGGCGTCGAGGAAGGCGCGCTGAACCTCCAGGGCGGTCATGGCCCCGGCCTGGGTTCGCAGCTCGTGCGACAGGGAGGGGTCGTGGGAGAGCGCCCAGTGCTCCCCCACGGGGTCGCCGATGATGGCCAGGTCCTTGAGCCTGGCCAGAGCCTCCGTGAACCGGCCGGAGCCCTCGGTGTACGCCTGCTCCAGGAACCACAGGAGCAGGTCGGTGGTGGCGACCTTGAGGTAGATGGGAACGTCGAAGCGGTTGGCGTCACCATTGATGACGTGAAGGCGGCGCCAGCGGGCGCTGTCAGCGTGCGGCTCATCGCGGGTGTTGATGATGGGGCGGTTGAAGGTGGTCTGCAGGCCGATCTCGGACTCGACGTAGTCGGCGCGCTGGCTGATCTGGAATCCGGGGCGCTCACTGCGCTGCCCGATCCCGACCCGGCCGGCACCGGCGATGACGGGCCGGGTGACGAGGAAGGGGGTGAGGACCGCGGCCAGCTCCTCGAAGGGCACATCACGCCGCACGAGGTAGTTCTCGTGGGAGCCATAGGCCGCACCCTTGCCATCCACATTGTTCTTGTACAGGACGATCTCCGCCGGTGTCCCATCCCGATCGCCCTCGTCGTCCAGGGCCGTCATGGCGCGCCGGGCGACCACCTCACCGGCGCGGTCCCAGATCAGGGCGTCGCGGGGTGTGAGGACCTCGGGTGAGGAGTACTCAGGGTGGGCGTGGTCGACGTAGAAGCGGGCGCCGTTGACCAGGACCGCAGTGGTGGCCCGGGGCAGCGCCGCCTCGGCGGCGCTGGGGCGGGCGCGCGACCCCCAGGGGGCCGGCGGAGGGTCAGCCGTCTCCCCCACATCGGCCGATGGCGCGTCGCCCGAGGGCGCTGGGCGAGCGGGGTCGTCGGTGAGCTGGCTGGGGTGGGCGGCCGAGCGCCGGAGCCTGCCGCCGCGCAGGTCGGCCAGGGGATCCTCGCCCTCGTAGTCCCACCGCACGGTGGGCACGCCGGCGCCGGCGCAGTAGGCCTCCACCACGCGGGTGGACAGGACCACGGGGTTGGCGTAGGCGTCGCCCGGCCGCAGGACCCCGAACTCGGTCTCCAGACCGACGGGTCGCGTCACCGGACCGGGCTGAAAGCCGACATCGTTCATGTGCTCTCCTTGCCGAGTCTGCGCACGCTGAGGATCTGCGAGGTGCGGGTGCCAATGAGCCGGGCCCACCCCTCGGGGGTGGTGGCGCCGGTGATCTCCTCGTTCTGCCGCGCCTCGGTCTCGACGGCCGAGCGGAGCCTGGCTGCACTCAGCCCGCCCGCTCCCCCGGCGAGCTCGTCCTTGATGGAGGCGGTCTTGGCGCGCGAGACGATGGCGGCCAGCATGGCGCCGCTGGTGAGGTCGGCCAGGTGAAGGACGCGGGTGGAGGTGCCACTGACCGCGTGGGCCTCGGTGATCTCCAGGACGGCGGTGGCGTCGTTGCGGGCGTAGAGGGCCTCGATGACAACTCGGCGCAAGGAGGCCGCGGTGGCCTCACGGTCTCCGCCGTGGGCCGTGAGCTCGGCCGGGGCCAGGGGCAGGTCCGCAGTGAGGTGCCGGGCGAGAATCTCCTCGGCAGCGGCCGCATCCGGCCGATTGATACGGATCTTCACGTCCAGGCGCCCGGGACGCAGAATGGCGGGATCGATCATGTCCTCACGGTTGGAGGCCCCGATGATGACGACGTTGCGCAGGGACTCCACGCCGTCGATCTCCGCCAGGACCTGGGGCACGATCATGGTCTCGACGTCGGAGGACACGCCGGTGCCACGGGTGCGGAAGAGGGCCTCCATCTCATCGAAGAAGATGACCACCGGCCGGTCCTCGGCGGCGGCCTTGCGGGCCTGGTCGAAGATGGCGCGGATCTGGCGCTCGGTCTCGCCGACGAACTTGCTCAGAAGCTCAGGACCCTTGATGTTGAGGAACGCGGGCGGGCGCCCTGTGACGCCGGAGACGCTGGGAGAGCCGGCCAGGGAGGTGGCCACGGCCTTGGCGATGAGGGTCTTGCCGCAGCCGGGCGGGCCGTAGAGCAGCAGCCCCTTGGGGGCCCGCAGGCCGTAGGCGTGGAACAGCTCGGGGTGGGTGAAGGGCAGCTCGAGGGCATCGCGGATCTGCTCGATCTGCGGTCCCAGGCCGCCGATGTCCGACCAGGAGACGTCGGGTGTCTCGGCGACGACCAGCTGCTCGACGCTGGTGCGCTCGATGAGGGTCGTGGCGACGTCGGCGCGCAGGTCGGCGGCCAGGGTGTCACCGGGCCTGAGCCCCTCACCGGTCCCGGCGATGCGGCCAAGAGCCGAGGACAGGGTGAGGATTCGGGCGCTTCCCCCGCCGGTGGTCACCAGGACGCGGGCGTCATCGAGCCTCTCCTCAAGAGTGACGGCCTCACCGGTGCAGGGCTCGGGGAGGGTGGCGACAACGAGCATCTGGTCGTTGACGGCCACGAGCCGCCCGACCTGCAGCTCGGTGTCATCGACGCCGGGGTGGACGTGCAGGAGCATCTGGCGGCCGGACAGGCTCACGGCGACCTCACGGGGCTGGGCGGCATCGACGGCATCGTCAGTGTCACCTGCGGCGCCCCTCGTGCGGGGAAGGCCGGTGAGCAGTCCCAGGGTGACCGGGGGGTGGGTGACAGCATCGAGCTGCTGGCCGAGCTCGGCGATGCGCTCGCGGGCGGTGCCCAGAGCGGCCACCAGGCGCTCGTTCTTGGCCGCGAGGCTGACGGCCTGGGCGCGGGCCTCACGCAGCTGGTGGCTGGTGAAGTCCGTGGCCGGCATCCCCAGCGGCTGGGATGTGGCGGCGTCGGCCGCAGACGTCTCAGACATCCTCAGCGCCGTCCTGGCTGTCATCCGCGCTCCCGCTGAGAACGGGTGTGGCGTCGGAGGGCTGCTTGGCCCGGCAGTCTCGCAGAACGCGGCGGACCTTCTTGTCCGTACTGGTGCGCTCCTTGACGTCGTCGGGCAGCCAGTAGCCGCCCTCGTCGTAGGCGCCGCGGGCGGGCGGGCGCTTGCGGGTCAAGGGCCGGGAACCTGCGGCCAGGCGACGAGCGGTCAGCAGGAAGCCGGTGTGCGCCACCATGCGGTGGTCGGGGCGCACGGCGAGTCCGTCGACGTTCCAGGTGCGCACCATGGACTCCCAGGACTCGGGCTCGGTGAAGAGACCGCTGTGACGCAGGGCCTCCACGGTGCGGGAGAGCTGGGTGACGGTGGCCACGTAGGCCAGGAAGAGCCCGCCCGGGGCCAGGGCTTGGGAGGCGGCCTCGACGTTCTCCCAGGGGGCGAGCATGTCCAGGACCACCCGGTCGATGCTGCCGGGTTCCACCCGGGCGGCAACGACGTCGGCGAAGTCCCCGGTGCGCAGCTCCCAGGCGGGATGGTGGCGGCCGAACCAGGCGTCGACGTTGGAGGCGGCGATCTGGGCGAAGTCCTCACGGCGCTCGATGGACAGCAGGTGTCCGCCCTCCCCGATGGCGGAGAGCAGGTTCATGGTGAGGGCCCCCGAGCCGACGCCGGCCTCCAGGACACGGGCGCCGGGGAAGATGTCCCCCAGGGCGATGACCTGACCGGAGTCCTTGGGGTAGACCACCTGGGCGCCGCGGGGCATGGAGAGCACGTAGTCGGCCAGGAGCGGACGCAGCAGGAGCAGCTCGTGGCCGGTGTCGGTCTCGATGACGCTGCCCTCGTCCAGGCCGACGACGTCACGGTGGCGGAAGGAGCCGCGCACGGACTGGAAGTAGCCGTGGGGGTCGAGCAGGAAGGTGTTCTTGCGGCCCTTGGTGTCGGTGACCTGGATGCGTTCACCGTAGCGGAAGGGGCCACGGCGACCGGCCTGTCCCAGGTTCTCCTGGGGGGCGGGGCGCTGGTACGGCTCCTCAAGTGAGATCGCCGCGTGCTCGGTGTGCTCAGTCTGCTCGCTCATCAGGGCGAGTGTAGGACCGGTGCGCGACCTCAGTGCGTCAGCACGACACTCGCCTCAGAGGTGTACGGGAGGAATGTGAGCGTCTCTTGGAGATAGAGCTCAATCGACTCGGCATCGTGTGAGAGATATCCGATGGAGAGGTCCTGGCCGAGGTGCAGCTCGTAGTCACCGCCCCGCATGCTCAGCAGGACAGCGCCCTGAATGGCGGGGGCCCACAGGACCTCACCTTCCAGGAGACGATCGATGTGCTTGCGAATGGGGTAACCGTCATCAGTGGTCTCGGCGACGGCGGTCCACAGCTCGGCGGAGAGCAGCAGGGCGTAGGGGCCTTCAACTCCGGCGAGGCGGAGCTCCTTAAGAGCAGCGGCAACGGCGTCAGGAAGGTCCTTCGGCTGTGGGAGTGATACGACGGGGTTGGAGCTTGAGGGAACCAGTCCCTCGATGCCCGCGCTCGCCAGCCCGTCGAAGACAATGCCGTCCTCGGCTCTGGCGATCTGAGCAACAGCGTCCTTCACGGGTTGCCAGTCGGAGTCCTGGGCTCCCCGGTCGACGGCGTCGACGGCCTCGCGGCTGACCCGGAACGGAACCCTCAGCTCGACGATCTGGCGGACCTGACGCTGGTGGGCCTGGACACCTTCGAAGGGAGTGTCCACGCGGACCTGGTGACCGGTGCGTACTGCCGCGAGGTCCTCTCCGTCGGGTCCGACCACGTCGACGACGCGTCGTCCGGCGATCCAGCGGATGAAGGTGCGCCGCGCCTCCTGGTCGATCTCACTCCAGGCGGCCTCGGAGATGGGGGCGAGCTGTCGATGCAGATTGTTCATACTTGGCCTTTCAGGTTTCCGATCCCGAGGGATCCGTCGGACGGTGCGGCAGTGGAATCCGCACCATTGCTGTGGTCATCTGGTCTCTGGTCACGCGATGCCTCAGACGATGCGTTGAACCCTAGGTCCTTGGCGGCGCTCAGCTCAGTGGCGGGCTGGGTCGGGTCCTGCGGTCCCGCCTCAGGTCGGACAGAAGGCTTCGCGTACTGGTCGGCGTCATCGAGGAAGGCGGCCGGCGGAGCGAAGAAGAGACATCCTGTCAGAGGCGTGGAGAAGTCGAGGATGCGGTCGTAGTTGCCCTCTGGCTCCCCCAGGAACATACGCCGGAGCATGAGCTCAGTGACGCGTGGGTCTGCGGCGTAGCTCATGAAGAACGTGCCCTGCTCCCCGGAGGCCTCGCCGAAGGCGAGATTGTCCCGCACGATCTGGAGCTCGTTGCCGTCGGCGTCCTCAATGGTGTTCATGGTGACGTGGCTATTGGTAGGCTGCTCATCATCGGGGAGCTGGGTGTCATCGAGCTTGGTGCGACCGATGACGTGTTCCTGCTCCTCGACACTCAATGAGTCCCAAGCGGTGAGATTGTGGACGTACTTCTGCTCAATGATGTAGCTGCCGCCAACCCACGCGCCCTCGTTGATGAGCGCCGCGGCGACGGCCGCCTGCCCCCGCGGACTCTCAGTACCGTCGACGAAGCCCAGAGGGTCCCGATTATCGAGGTAGCGGAAGGCGTGAACCTCATCGTAGGTACTGACCGCAGGGCCCAGTCGGCGCATGATCTGGCGCGCCAGCTCGAAGCACATGTCGAGAGTCGAGGCGCGCAGGTGGAAGAACAGGTCTCCCGGCGTCGAGGGGGCACTGTGCCTTCCTCCCTGAAGTGCCTCAAAATCGTGCAGGTACTCGGGACGAGGTACGTCGAAGAGACGACCCCACATGCCTGCCCCAATACCGACGACGCAGCTGAGCATCGTCTCGGGGTAACGGAAACCCACCGCCCGGGTCAGCCCGGACACAGCGGTCAGCAGATCGATGACCGCGGACTCGCCCCCGCTCCGTACAGTCACCGTGAGGAAGATCGATGCCTTGGCCGGCGCAGCCAGAATCTCTTGAGAGAGGTCTTGGGGGCTGACGTCGCTCATGGTTTCACCTTCAAAGATGACGCTGATACCGATGCCCGGAGGCATTTCTTCCTAGGTGAAGGCTAGCATCCTCAGTGCAGTCGGAGCCGGTGGGCATCATGTTCCGGTGACCTGGTCGGGCGGCTTGGTCGTCGTGGTCGCCTAAGTCACCGCTGCCTCTCAGCGCGCACCGGTGGGGACCGCGCCGGCCAGGCTCCCCGCCTCCACGAGCACCAGCCAGCGTGAGACCTCCCGGGCTCGTTTCATGGCATCGGCGGCCGCCTGGCCGGTCAGGTCGGTGGTCACCGCCGCGGCCGGCAGCACCGTGCAGATCTGCCTGGCGCTCACCCCGAGCGTGGGGGTCGAGCCTGCTGCGTCCGACAGCCCGAGCTCCTTGAGGGCGGCCGCGTCGATCGTGCCCACCAGCTCGGGCCCGTCAGTGACGAGGACGAGTGCGGCTCCTTGGGCCAGCGCTTCACGCACCTGGGACACAGATGTCTCGGGTCCGACGACGCGCAGGGGCCTGGCCAGCTCGCGCAGGTCCAGCTTCGAGGCGGCCCGGGCTCCTCCCCCGAGCTCGAGGACCTGCCAGCTGGAGGCAACGATCGACCAGCCCACCATGAGAACCAGGATGAGGTTGAAGGCGTCGGGCTGGCGACCGTCGAGCACGAGGGGGCGCAGGATCCACCACCACACGACACCGCCGACCACCGCCAGCCCACCCCAACCGGCCACTTTGAGACCGAGTCTGCGGTTGCCGGTCACCTGGACCACGAGCGCGGCCAGGGCGTAGCCGCCGTCGAGGGGAAGACCCGGCAGGGCGTTGAAGATGGCCAGGGCCAGGTTGACCAGGGTCACGGCCCATATGGAGAAGGCGACGGGAACCGGCAGACTGACGGAGTTCTGTGCCCACGTTCCGATGCCCCAGATGAGCAGGTTGGTGGCCGGTCCTGACAGGGAGGTGACCAGGTCCTTCCACGCGGTCCACTCGCGTGCGGGTCCGAAGGATGTTCGCCCGCCCCACAGGTAGAGCTCGTAACGGGTGGGTCGCCTGCCCATGAGAGTTCCGGACAGCCCGTGGGCCAGCTCGTGCAGGAGCACCGAGGCCGCAACGCCCAGGACCGTGGAGACCACCACCAGCAGCACCGTTGTGGTGCCGAAGCTACCCAGAGCCGAGGAGACCAACGGGTACCAGCTGCCGGCGATGAGCAGGCCGAGCAGAAGAGAGGTCGGCGAGATGACGACGGGGGCGCCGCCGACGCGGGCGACCACCCACTCGCCGGTCGATGTGGAGGCAGGCATGGGCGCGAGCCTAACGCCGTCGGCAGCCGGGAGCCGCATCCACTCGGCGGCCACAGCCGCGGATGTCTCTCCCCACGGACGCGGCCTGTGGAGGAAGGCCGCTCCCTCCGGCCAGATCCGACGCCGCGTCACCTCCTCGCGGTAGCGTCGTCCCCATGTCCCACGAGCCGCTCACCGCATCCAGCTCATCACCTCAGACCGGCGTCAGGCCCACCGGTCCGGGTGCCAGTGGCCGTCCGGCAGCGGGCGCGGGCGGCGGACGCCGCGCAGCCCTGTCCCCCTCTCGGGCCAAGGACTTCATGCAGTGCCCGCTCATGTTCCGTCTGCGCACGGTCGACCGCCTTCCCGAGCCCGGTTCGCTGGCGACGCACAAGGGCACCGTGGTCCACGGCGTGCTGGAGCGCCTCTACGATCTTCCGGCCTCGGAACGCCTACCACAGGCGGCCCTCGAGCTCCTGCCCGGCCAGTGGGCATCCCACCGTGAGAAGAACCCGGAGGTCATGGACCTGTTCGAGGACGCCGACCACGTGGAGACCTGGCTGGAGGAGGCCCGCGGGCTCATTCGCACCTACTTCACCCTGGAGAACCCCCAGCGCCTGGAGCCGGCCGAGCGCGAGCTCTTCGTCCAGACTGAGACCGGCGACGGCCTGCTCCTACGAGGCTTCGTGGACCGTCTGGACGTGGCACCCGACGGCGCCATGAGAGTGGTCGACTACAAGACCGGGCGCAGCCCCGGCACGCGTTTCATGGAGGAGGCGCTGTTCCAGATGCGCTTCTACGCGCTGGTGCTGTGGCGCCTGCGCGGGCGGGCGCCGGCCCGTCTCCAGCTGGTCTATCTCAAGGACGGGCGGGTCCTGACTCACGATCCTCGCCTGGCCGAGCTGGAACGCACCGAGACGCGTCTGGCGCACCTGTGGGACGAGGTCGAGGACTGCGCTCGCAACGGCTCCTTCCACCCCCGCCGCTCCCGGCTGTGCGACTGGTGCGCCTTCCAGGCCCAGTGCCCGCTCTTCGGCGGCACCACACCGCAGGTGCCCGATGACGGGATCGCCCGCCTCCTGACCGCACGCCGCACCGCTGCCTGATCTCGGCCATTGTTCAGGAATTGCCACGGCCAGAGGCCGTCGGTTACAGTCCATGACGGCTGACAACCGTCGCCACGCACTTCCCAGATCCCCATGGAGAAGCACATGAACGTCCTCCAGGCCCACGCAGCCCGCACCGCCTCGCGCGGAGCCGGCATGTGTATGCGCTGCCTGGTTCGGGCGTTCTGAGGCGGTCTCAGACAGATCGTTCTCCTCGGCTCCCGGCGCCCCTGAGACGGCGCCCCCTCAGCCACGTCCAGCCAGGCCTCCACCTCACTCCCCCACCGGATGACGTGGCCTGTCTCTGTCTTTCCACCTGTGCTGCGTCACCGGTCCCCACGCAGGCTGCTTGCACCTGACAGCAGCAGCCGGACAAGGACCGCACCGTGCCGTCACCCACCATCCTCACTGGGCTCATCGTTGGAGCCGTCCTCGGTTTCATCCTCCAACGGGGCCGTTTCTGCATCACCGGCGCCTTCCGGGACCTGTGGGTCTCCCGCTCCTGGCGCTGGTTCACAGCCTTCCTGCTGGCCATCGCCGTTCAGGCGGTCGGTGTCGCTGTCCTGACCTCAGCAGGCTCCATCACCCCTGAGATCCCCAAGCTGTCGGTGGTTGCCACCGTTGTCGGTTCCTTCCTGTTCGGAGTCGGGATCGTCCTGGCCGGCGGCTGCGCCACCGGGACCTACTACCGCGCCGGCGAGGGCCTGGTCGGTTCCTGGTTCGCGCTCGTGGCCTATGCCACCACGGCGGCCGCGTCGAAGACGGGGCTCCTGTCGGGGGTGACGAGCTGGGTCAAAGGACTGTGGGTCACCGACCTGACCACCATCCCGGCCACCATCGGTCTGCCGAGCTGGGGCGGCGTCGTCATCCTGGCCGGCGTCACCGGGCTCGTTGTGCACCGCTTCATCGTTCTGGAGCGCAGCCGTCCCGCTCAAATCCAGCTGCCTGCCCAGCGCACGGGCCTGGCTCACCTGCTGCTGGAGAAGCAGTGGAACCCTCTGGCCACCGGATTCCTCGTGGGCGTCGTCGCCGTCATCGCCTGGCCCACATCCTGGGCCTCGGGGCGCCCGGACGGGCTGGGGATCACGACGCCGTCGTCGAACCTGGTGAACCTCATCGTCACCGGGGACGTCAAGCGACTTGACTGGGGTGTGCTCCTGGTCCTGGGCATCCTGCTCGGCTCCTACCTCGCTGCCAAGGCCTCCGGCGAGTTCCGTGTCCGCGTGCCCAGCGCCCAGGTCATCCAGCGTTCCATCGCCGGCGGTGTCCTCATGGGAATCGGCGCCGCCTGGGCCGGTGGCTGCTCCATCGGCAACGCCCTGGTGCAGACCTCGCTCCTGTCCTGGCAGGGCTGGATCGCACTGGTCTTCCAGGTGCTGGGGGTCGGGGTGGCCGCCTGGTTCCTCCTCATCCGGCCCCGGCAGCGTCGTCGCGCCGAGCGGACGGCCTCGCGCGTGCCCGCCACCGTCTGACGCCTCGCCAGCACCCCGCGACCATCTCGCTTCCACAACCGACCCCGCACCCTCATCACATCGCTTCAAGGAGTCACTCATGCGCACTGTTCTGGAGACCACCGGTCAGGTCTGCCCCTTCCCCGTCATCGAGGCCGAAGAGGCCATGGAGGAGCTCAGCGTCGGCGACGAGCTCGTCATCGGCTTCGACTGCACCCAGGGGACTCAGACACTGCCGGCTTGGGCCGCCGACAACGGCTACACCATCACCGAGTTCGAGCGCACCGGCGACGCGGCCTGGACCATCACCGTACGCAAGTAAGTCGAGCCGCTACGGTTAGGCCTATGGAGCACAGGAGACTCGGCCGGACCGGCCTGCGTGTGTCGTCCGTGGGCCTGGGCACGATGACCTGGGGCCGGGACACCGATGAGCTCGAGGCGAAGGAACAGCTCGACATCTTCCTCGATGCCGGGGGTACGCTCGTGGACACCGCCGCCTCCTACGGCGAGGGCGTCAGCGAGGAGGTGATCGGCACGCTCCTGCGCGAGCACGTGGATCGCCAGGACCTCGTCCTGGTCTCCAAGGCCGGGGTGCGCACCTGGCGAACCGGGGAGCGCTCCTCGGTGGCTGACGCCTCCCGCGGCTCGCTGCTGGACACGCTCGACACCAGCCTGGCCCGCCTGGGCACCGATCACCTGGACCTCCTGCTGGTCCAGGTGCCCGATCCCAGCACCTCCCTGGAGGAGACGGCCCACGCACTGAGCCTGGCCGTCTCCTCCGGGCGCACCCGGTACGTGGGCATCGCCAACCACCCCGCCTGGGCTTCGGTGCGCATACATGATCTGCTCAGCGAGTGCGGCCGGGGTCCGGGACTGGCGGCCGTCGAGGTGGAGCACTCGCTGCTCTCCCGGGGTATCGAGCGCGAGCTGCGGCCCGCCTCACAGGCCCTGGGCTTCGGCATCCTCGGCTACGCCCCCCTGGGTCGGGGCGTGCTCACCGGCAAGTACCGGGCGACGATTCCACCGGACTCACGGGCCGCCTCCCCGCACCTGCGCTCCTACGTGTCCCCCTACCTGGGAGACGCACACCGAGGTGTGGTTGAGGCCGTGGCCACTGCCGCCTCGGGCCTGGACCGTAAGCCGGCCGAGGTCGCACTCGCTTGGGCCCGCGATGCCCCCGGGATCGCCTCAACCATTGTGGGTGCCCGCACTCCGGCTCAGCTCCAGGGCGTGCTGTCGGCAGACGACCTGGAGCTTCCGGTTCAGATCCGCCACGCCTTGGACGAGGTCACCTCCGTCCAGCTCGGCTACCCCGAGCGCTTCTAAGGCTCCCGGCGCTGCTGTGAAGCGGCCCCTGGCGAGTATCAGCCCCAGACGAGGGCGATGCGCCTGCCGTCGATCTCCTGGACCGGCACATCCATGCCGAAGACCTCGCTCAGACACTCTCGGGTCATCGTCTCCTCGGGGGTTCCTTGAAGGACGACCCGGCCCTCACGCATGGCGACGATCCGGTCCGACCATGCGGCGGCCATATTGATGTCATGCATGACAACCACGACCGTGCGCTCGAGCTCGTGGGCGGCAGCGCGTAGACGACGCATCATGGCCACCGAGTGGACCATGTCCAGGTTGTTGAGGGGCTCGTCCAGGAGCACATAGGGAGTCTCCTGGGCCAGCACCATGGCGACGAAGGCCCGCTGGCGCTGCCCACCGGACATCTCGTCGAGGTAGCGGTCGGCCAACTCCGTCAGGTCCATCCATTCCAGGGCCTGATCGACGATCGTCTCATCGTGCTCGGTGGGACGTCCCCGGTTGTGCGGATAGCGGCCGAATCCCACGAGGTCACGCACAGTCAGTCGCACGGCGAGGTGGTTGTCCTGCTTGAGGACGGACAGAACGGTGGCGAGCTGGCGTCCCGGGGCGGTGGCGACGTTCAGACCACCGACTTCCACCGTGCCGGCGTCGGCTCCCAGGAGTCTGGCGATCACGGACAACAGCGTGGACTTACCGGCCCCGTTGGCACCAACCAGCCCGATGACTCCGCCGGCCGGCAGGTCGAGGTTGACGTCGGAGAGCACCTGACGCTCACCGTAGGACTTGGTAAGGCTACGAACTGCGATCATGAACGTCTCCTGGAGCTGATGATGAGGGCGATGAGGGTGAGCCCGCCGAGGAACTCGATGATGACGGACAGGACGTTGTCGGCGTCCAGGACATGAGCCAGCACTGTCTGTCCGGTCACCAGGACGAGCATGGCGACGAGTGCCGCCATGGGCACGGTGACCACATGGCGGTTGGTACCGGCGGCCCAGTAGGCCAGGTGGGCAACGAGGAGGCCCAGGAACATGATCGGCCCGACCAGGGCCGTGGACACGGATACCAGCACGGCCACCATGACCATCACGCGCCGGCTGATACGACGGTGATCGACTCCGAGTGCGGTGGCGATATCAGGCCCGAGAGCCACGACATCGAGCGCCCGCAGCTCCCGGATCGCCAGAATCGACACGGCGGCGGTCAGGACCAGCGAGAGCACCAGCAGATCGGGGTTGATCGAGCCGAAGGAGGCGAAGAGCCGGTCCTGAAGGATGAGGAAGTCATTGGGATCCAGAAGCCGCTGGATGAAGGTGGTCCCTGAGCGCAGGAAGGTTCCCAGCACGATGCCCAGCAGCACCAAAGTGGTCACCGAGCGCCTGGCACCGAGGACGGCACCCATGAGCGCCACGGACACACCGATCATCACCAGAAGTGTCAGGACGAACGCACCCAGGTCCGGCAGCGAGGAGAGTCCCGCCGCCCCCAGCACGAGAAGAAGAACCACCTGCAGCAGGGCGTAGAGCGCATCCAGACCGAGAACGGAGGGCGTGAGGATCCGGTTGCCGGTGACCGTCTGGAACATGACGGTGGACACGCCACTGGCCCATCCCACACACAGCATCGCCCCGAGGGAGGGCAGCCGGTAGGGCAGAACCAGAAGCGGGTCGAAGGCGTTGATGACCAGGAAGACGCCGCTGGCCACCAGCACCAGGAGCAGGACGACCACCAGGCGGAGGACGGAACGCAGGTTCTCCCGGCGACGACGTCCGGACAGCGCGTCAGCCACGTTCCACTCCTCGCAGGATGAGCACGGTGAAGACGCCGGCGCCGACGACCCCCATGATGACGGACAGCGGAACCTCGTAGGGGTAGCGGACCACGCGTCCGACGACGTCGCACCCCAGCGTCAGAACAGCACCACCGACGGCAATGACCGGAAGACTCCGGCGCAGATTGTCCCCCATGAGCCGGGAGACGATGTTGGGTACCACGAGCCCGAGGAAGGGCAGGCTCCCGACCACGACGACGCTGACCGCCGTCATGACGGCCGCAGCCATGATCGTCAGGTTGATGGTGCGGTGATAGCTCAGCCCGAGCCCGGTGGCCGTCTCCGCCCCAAGGCTCGCCACAGTGAGGCGGTCGGCGGCGAGATAGAGCAGCAGGACGATGAGCGCCACCAGCCAGAGCAACTCATAGCGGCCGGCCAGCACCCGGGACAGGTCGCCGGCCGTCCAGGAACCTAGTGACTGCAGCAGGTCGTAGCGCCAGGCCACGAAGGTGGTACCCGCTCCGACCACGCCACCGAGCATGAGGCCGATCAGGGGGACCGTGACGTCATCGGACGTGCGCCGGTGGGGCAGCAGTCGCAGGAGCCACAGGAAGACGGCCGAGCCCGCTACCGCGCATGCCGAGGCCACCAGCATCTTCACCAGAACACTGGTGCCCGGTGCGAAGAGAGCCACAAGCAGCAGCCCGACGACGGCGAACTGAGTCGTGCCTGCCGTGGTCGGGGACACGAAACGGTTGCGCACGCTCATCTGCATGACGGCTCCCGCCACAGCGATGCCCGAACCGGCGAGGACGGCTGCCAGGGTGCGCGGCACTCGCGAGACCAGGAAGAGGCGCATGGAGCGGCCCTGCGATCCGGCACGAACCAGATCCACCGGATCGAAGTCCGCCACTCCGATACACACCGACACCAGTCCCAGGACGAGCAGAAGCAGAAGGCCACCGGCCAGGAGCGACAGGCCTGACCGTTGCGACCTGCGCCCCCAGGCCGCAACGGGGTTCCTGGGGCTCATGCGGACAAATCGCCCTTGATCTCCTTGGCCATGCGCAGACTGACTCCGAATCCGGCGCCCAGGAGGTACCAGTCGGGTCCGTCAAGGTAGTAGACCTTGTTGTTCTTCCAGGCATTGGTGGCGGTGACCAGCTCGTTGTCGAGAATCTCCTTGGCCGAGGAGCCCTCCTGCCCGATGGTGGCGTCGCGGTCCAGGACGAAGAGGACGTCAGGGTTGGCCTGCCCGATGAACTCGAAGGAGACGGCCTCGCCGTGGGTCGCCTCCTCGATGTTCTCAACAGCGGTGGTGACACCGAACTCGTCAAAGATGACGTCAAAGCGGGAGCCCTTGCCGAAGGCACTCACCTTGCCACCGGTGGTGAGAAGGCACAGGCCCTTGCCGGCTTTCTTGGCCACTGTGGCCACCTGAGCGGCGGCATCGGTGAACTCCTTGACCTTGGCCTGCGCCGCGCTCTTCTTGCCGAAGATCGAGCCGAGGATCGTGGAGTGGCTGGTGAGGATCTCCGTCATCGACGCGGAGGGCTCGCGCTTCTTGCCCTTGTCCCCGTTACCGCCCTGACCACCCTGATCGGGGCTCGCTGCCGCCGTCGCACTCGCACCCTGCGGCTTGACAGTCATGTCGATGGTGGTGAACTTGCTTGAGAAGTCTTGATAGGACTTGGCGGTCCGGTTCGCCACGATCACCAGGTCCGGCCCGACCTCGGCGATGGCCTCCTGCTTGGGCTCCTTGAGGCCGCCCATATCCTTGTACTTCGCGTCCTGGAACTGGGACAGGGACTTGGGCAGGTTGCCGCCGGTCTTGGGGATGCCGACGACGACGTCGGCCAGCCCCAGTGCGGCCATGGAGTCCAGGACACCGTAGTCGAGAACGACGACGCGCTTGGGGGCCGCCTTGATCGTGGTCTCCCCTTGGGCATGCTTCACGGTGAGCGGGTACGTCACCGCCTCTGCGCTCGATCCGGCAGAGGCGCCGCCGGTGCCTGACGAGCTCGACGACTTCGAACCACAGGCGGACAGAGCCAGCAGACCGGCTGTGGCCACGGTCGTGGAGAGCAGCTGACGGCGGGACGGAGACATGGGCATCAGGATTCCTATCTTCGTGGGCGACAACCGAGTGCGGTTCGCAGGCACACAACTACTGAGGGAAGGCTTACCTACGGTATTTAACCGTATCATACCTAGGACAAAGCGGTGGGGCCCACGCAGTTCGCGTGGGCCCCACCGCTGAGAGATGGGCTGAGGAACGTCGTCCGTCCAGTCAGGGACCTCAGTCAGTCCTCGTCGTCGTAGTCCTCATCCTCATCGTCGTCATCGCTGTCGTCGTAGTCGTCGTCATCCTCGTCGTACTCGCCGTCGTCGTAGTCCTCATCATCGTCATCGTCGTCCTCATCGTCACCATCGGAGTCGAAGGCCTCGAAGGGGAGCTCGATGCCGTATGCGGTGAACAGCGAGTCGTCGTAGGTGAAGAAGGCGTCCTGGAGGGCATTCTCGGCCGCGACCACAGCCGGGGAGAGCTCGTCACCGGTCGCGGCAGCATCCAGGTGCGCCTCGAAGGCGGCAATGAGTCGGTTGAGCGCGGACCGCGGATCGTTCGTCATGTGGGACACACTACCGGCTACCCCCCGCACAGCGCACAGGCGAACGGCGTTGCCCGGCCGCGTCGACCCGATCAGGCCTCCGACTCGACTCCCAGCTCCTGACGGATGAAGCCCAGGAAGAGGTCCTCTCCCTTGATCCTACTGGTCTCCTCGGGGCCGACGACCACGCGCACACCGTCGCGCAGGATCTGGGAGGCGCCGCCATCGGGCCCCAGGGGCAGGATGATCCGCTCGGTTCCGGGCGTGTAGGTCGCGGAGGGCTCACGGCCCGCGATCATGTCGGCTATGTTGCTGGCGACCACTCGGGCATGGGCGCGGGCGGCGTCGGCGCGCTTGGACTCGCGCACGTCGGTAATGTCTCCGATGGCCCAGACACCGGGGTGGTCCACCACGCGCAGGTACTCGTCGACACGGATCGTACCGTCGTAGTGGCGCACCTCGTCGTAGTCCTCGCTGAGGAATCCGGTGGCGGCCGCCGAGCCGTAGGCGCGGAACCACATGTCGGCCTCGAGCTGGCGCCCGCCCTGGGTGGTGACCCGGAAGGGCGAGAGCACACCGACGTCAACCGGGGGCAGGAAACTGAGGGAGTCACCGGTGAGGATCTCCACCCCGCGCTGGGCGAGCTGGTCCGCGATGGCCTCACGAATCTCCGGCTTGTAGTCGCC
This sequence comes from Actinomyces sp. SKVG-SVH-4(1), assembly GCF_048514265.1. Lineage (NCBI taxonomy): Bacteria > Bacillati > Actinomycetota > Actinomycetes > Actinomycetales > Actinomycetaceae > Actinomyces > Actinomyces sp. SKVG-SVH-4(1). The sequence continues at coordinate 310,597 of NZ_JBGEVE010000002.1, forward strand.
GGCGGGCAGGATCCTGTCGGCGGCCTCCAGCATGGTCACCTTGACCTGCGGGAAGGCCGAGGTGATCTCACCGGCCAGCTCGATGCCGACGGCGCCGGCACCCACGATGAGCACTCGCGAGGAGTGCTCGAGGTTGGTGTGGACGCGCTCGATACGGGCCTTGGCGATGACGGAGGAGGACTCCATGTGCTTGGCGGGGAAGGGGTAGGCGGTCCCGGTGGCCAGCACCAGGTAGTCGGCCTCGATCTGCCCGTGTCCGGAGACCTCGACGGTGGTGCCTCGCACGGCCAGCGCCGTTCCGTGAACGACGCGCCCGTTGGTCAGGAGCTTGTCGTAGGGCAGGAAGATCTTCTCCGCCCAGTCACGGTCGACCGCAGCGCGCAGCGCCGCGGCGTGGCTGACGAAGGTATCCTTCTGCTCCACGAGGGTGACCTCGGCGACGTCGTCGAGGGCCTTGGCGGCAGTGATGCCACCGTATCCACCGCCGACGATGGTGACGCGAGCCATATTATGTTCCTTCCGGTGATGAGAGGGTGAAGAAGCGAACTACGCCCATCAGGCCAGTCCGCGACGTTGAAGAAGAGGCAGGATGCCGGGTTCGCGCCCGGTGAAGGCCCGATAGGAGACCAGGGGGTCTCGACAGTCGCCACGGGAGAGGAACTCGCGACGGAAGATCTCTCCGGCCCGACGATTCAGGCCGAGGTCGCCGTCGATCGCGCCGTCAGTGGTGAACCACTCGATGGCATCGGCGTCCATGACCTCGCTCCAGATGTAGGCGTAGTAGGCGGCGCTGTAGCCCCCGGCGAAGACGTGGGAGAAGTAGGTGGTGCGGTAGCGGGGAGGCACGAGCGCGTCATCGACTCCGGCCTGAGCCAGGGCCCGGTGCTCGAAGTCCTCCACCTCGGCAACGTCTCCGGGGACCTCGTCGGGGGCCAGGGTGTGCCAGGCCTGGTCGAGCAGGGCCGCCCCCAGGTACTCGGTGGTGGCATAGCCCTGACCGAAGGTGCCCTGGCCGCGCAGCTGCTCGGCCAGGTCGGAGGGCATGGGCTCCCCGGTATCCACGTGGCGTGCATAGGAGGACAGCACCTCGGGGTGAAGCGCCCACTTCTCGTTGAGCTGGCTGGGGAACTCGACGACGTCTCGGGGCACGGCCGTTCCGGAGGCCGAGGGGTAGCGGGCCTGGGAGAACAGGGCGTGCAGGGCGTGCCCGAACTCATGGAAGCACGTGACGACCTCGTCCCAGGTCAGCAGGACCCGGCCGGAGGTGGGCTGCTCGATGTTGCAGCAGTTGATGACGACCGGTTTGCGGCCGGTGAGCGTTGAGCCGGTGACGAGGCTGTCCATCCAGGCGCCGCCGGACTTGCCCGCCCGGGCGTAGTAGTCGCCGACGAACAGACCCAGGACCGGCGCCTGGGCGTCCTCACCGTCGCGCACCTCCCAGACCTTCACGCCCGGGGCGTACATGTGCTCGGCCAGGTCCTGGCGCTCGTGGAAGGTGATGCCGTAGAGGCGGTTGGCGGCGTAGAAGACCCCTTTGGTGACCACGCTCCACAGCTCCAGGTAGGGGGCCAGCACCTCGTCGTCGACGCCGAAGCGCTCCTTGCGCTCAGCGGCCTCGTAGAGGGGCCAGTCGGCGGGCCCGAAGGTCTCGCCGGCCTGGGTCTGCGGGTCCAGGCCCATGCGGGCGGCGTAGACCTGAGCGTCTGCGCGGGCGTTATCCATGGCCGGCGCAGTGAGCCGGCTGAGCAACTCTGAGACCGCCTCGGTGGTGCGGGCGGCAGACTCCGCGGCCACGAGGGCGGCGTGATGCGGGAAGCCCAGGAGGACGGCCCGTTCGGCGCGCAGCCGGGCGAGCTCCAGGACGATGCCGCGGGTGTCACCGAAGGCGCCCTGCTCCCCCAGCCCTCGACTCATGGAGGTCTCCAGCAGGGCGAGCCTGGCGCCATGGGGCCGCGTGGCGGCCAGGGCCGGCGGTACCGTGACGTTGGTGACACCGGCGGCATGCATGGCCTCGGTGACCAGGACGGAGAAGCGCATCTTGAGCGCGTTGACGCGGGCGTTGATGTCCTTGAGCACCTGCGTATCCGCTTCGTCCAGGCCGACGCCGTTGCGTTCGAACTCCTCGACGGTCAGGCGGATGAGGCGGGAGGTCTCGGCGTCGATGACGGTGCCGTCGGCGTCGCGCACGGCCTGCCCCTCAGGGGCTTGGGACACGAGCTCGTCGAGCGCCTTGAAGCGTCGGTAGAGACGGGAGTCGAGGTGATAGGCGTCGGAGTGGGCCGCCAGCTCGGGGGCCAGGGTCTCCTCGAGCTCGTCGAGGTCCGGGCAGTCGGTGGCGGAGGTCAGAGCGTCCAGCACCGTCAGCGCCCGCTCCAGCAGCTCTCCGGATCGCTCCAACGCGTCGACGGTGTTGGCGATCGTGGGTGCCTCCTCGTTGGTGGCGATCGCCTCCCACTCCTGGCGCTCGGCAGCCATCCCGGCGCGGATGGCCGGTTCGATGTCGGCGTGGTCCACGGCTGTGAAGCCGGGCAGGCCGAGATCGAGCGGCCATGGCTTGGCGAAGACGTTCGACTCCGGGAGGTCGGTGCCGTCGGTGGTCTCGCTCATGGGCCCATCGTGCCATGAGCCCAGGGCATCTCAAGCACAACCTGCAGACATTCGTAGGTCATTGGTCCTTATTGGAGGGCTTGCAGAGCCTCTCGTCGGGCGGGTTTCCCGCCACCAGGGACACGATGAGGTCAGCGATGGCAGGCTCATCGGGATTGCGGCTACGGCTGTCGACAGCGCGGTTCGCCCACCATCCGTCCACGGCCAGCAGCGCCACGCGCTGCATCGCGCTGAGCTCGTCCACCTCGCCGATCCACTCGTCACACAGCATGTCCCAGGCGTTCTTGATCGTTTCGGCCTGCGGCGTGGACGAGAGTATGAAGCTGACCTCTCCGGGGAGGATCTCGCCATCGAGGACGGAGCGCACCAGGGCCTCGATCCGCTCGGTGCGGTTCGCCTCCTCCAGGGGCTTGCCCAGTGCTTCCAGCGCCTCGGCCCGCCACCGTTCCTGGAAGGCCACAGCGATCCCATCCAAGAGCTCGGTCTTGGTGCGGAAGTGGTAGATGACACCGCCTCGAGTCAGTCCGACGTGCTCGGCCAGGGCGTCGAAGGTGAGCGCATCGAAGCCGTCTCGGTGGGCGAGCTCGAGCGCCCCGGTGATGATGCGGTCCCGTTTCGAGGTTCTCATGCGGACTCCTCACTCGTCTCGCTCGTGGCCGGAACATGGCGGGCGGCCATGACGCCCGCACCCAGGAGGATGACGGCGGCGATGACGGCCGTGGCCTGCATGGCGCAGGTGAACGCCTCCCGGGCCTGGACCATCAGCTCGGCCTGCCCGGGGTTGCTCAGGTCGATGGCACCCGCCAGGGTGGCCAGGGACTGCTCGGCGGCCTCGGCCACCCGCTGCGGAAGACTGGAGGGGGCGGGCCCGAGCAGCAGCCGGTAGCCGACGTCCTGAATCGTGCCGAGCACCGCGATCCCCAGGGCGACACCCAGCTCGAGACCGGTCTCGGAGATGGCCGAGGCCGCTCCTGCCCGGTCCGCGGGCACCGCCCCCAGGACCGCTCCGGTGGAGACCGTGAAGGCCAGGCCGATGCCTGCGCCGATGACGAGCAGACCGACGCCGATGACCACGATCCCGCCGTAGGACTCCCCCAGCGCGACCACGACCAGCCCCACCGCGGCCACCAGCAGGCCGCTTCCGAGCGCCCACCCATTGCCCAGCCGGCGCACCACCGCGCCGACGACCGCGACAACGACGATGGAGGCCAACGACGCGGGCAGCTCAGTCAAGCCGGCTCGGAGTGTGGAGTAGCCCCGGACGAGCTGGAGGTACTGGGAGAAGAAGTACAGCAGGCCGGCCAACGCGAAGATCGCCAGGACGGTGGCCGCGATGGCCCAGGTGAATGCGGGGCGCCGGAAGAGCTCGACGTCGATCAGCGGCGTGGCCAGCGTGCGCTGACGCCTGATGAACAGCCAGCCGGCGGCCAAACCGCCCACCAGTGCCGCGATCGCAACGACGCTGAGACCGTCATGCGCGAAGGACTTGACGGCGTAGGTGATCGGCACGATGGCCAGGACCGACAGGACCGCGGAGGCCAGGTCCACCGGGGCTCCCTGAGCGTTCTTGGACTCCGGCAGGAGCCACAGACCCGTGACGATGACGGCCGCCATGACCGGGACATTGATGAGGAAGACGCTGCCCCACCAGAAGCGCTCGAGCAGGACTCCGCCCACCAGGGGCCCCAGGGCGGTGCCACCGGAGCTGCCGGCGGACCAGATCGCAATGGCGGTGGTGCGGTGGCGGGCGTCGGGGAAGATGTTACGGATGAGGGAGAGGGTGGAGGGCATGATCGTGGCGCCGCCGACGCCCAGCAGGGCTCGGGCGGCGATGAGGGCTCCCGCGCTGGGCGCGAAGGCCGCCATGATGCTGGCCGTTCCGAAGCCGAACGTCCCGATGAGCAGGAGGCGTCGCCGACCGATGCGGTCGGCGACATTGCCCATGGTGACCAGCAGACCCGCCAGGGTGAAGGAGTAGATGTCACCAATCCACAGCAGCTGGCTGGCCGATGGGCTCAGGTCCGCACTCAGCGAGGGGATGGCCAGAGCCAGCACCGTGGAGTCGATGGCCAGCAGGGTCACGGCCAGGGTCAGGACGGCCAGGGCCGCCCAGGCACGAAGTCCAGGAGTACGAGTCACAGCCAGAACTGTACTACACGCACAGTATAGTTATGGCCGCGTCGCAGGGCTCCTCTCAGCGCAGGCGGCGACTGCGCAGCACAGCCTCCACATTCGGAGGGAAGTAGTCCGGCCCCTTGAGGACCTTGCCGTCCTCGCGGTAGACCGGCTTGCCGTCGGCACCCAGCTTGGACATGTTGGAACGCTGCACCTCGGCGAGCACGGATGCCAGGTCGATCCCGGTCTCCAGGGCCATGCCGTAGATGACGTAGATGAGGTCCGCCAGGGCATCGGCGGTCTCGACGGTGTCGCGAGTACCGTCGTCGGCGGCCACGGCGCGGAGGTAGCTCGACTCGAGCTCGGCGCGTGCGGCCTGCCCGTAGACGGCGCCGACGAGCTCGGAGAACTCCTCGGCGATGAGACTCATGCGCATGTCGAGGCTCTCTCGCTCGAGGCTGGCGCCGTCGGTCTGGACGGGAAGTCCGTAGACGTGATGGAAGCGGCGCACCAGGGCCTCGGGGTCGTCGCCCTCCCTCTCTCCGACGCCGTCGTGAGCCACCAGGGGAAGCACGCCGCCTGTCTCAACGGGGCCGTCCCAGGGAGCTCGCGGCTCGCGCGGGTCGTCGGGCAGCAGGGTGGCGATCCAGCCGTCATGGAGCCGACCGTCATTGGGCAGGAAGCGGCGCACTCGCCCTTCCCGCTGGAAGCCGAGGGACCAGGCGACCTTCCAGGAGGCCCAGTTGGGCACCGGGCCGCAGCTTGAGTCGTGGATATCGCAGCGCCACCTCAGCGCGGACAGGCTCAGGGGGCCGCTTGAGTCGAAGGCCATATCGATGAGGGCGGCGACGGCGCGGGTCATGGTGCCGCGCCCACGCGCCGCAGCAGCGAGCCAGTAACCGACCTCGCCGGTCCGAGCGCCCTCAGGGCCGCTCAGGGTGATGCCGAGCATGCCCACCAGGTGCGCAGAGGCACCGGCGTCGGCCTCGCGGATCGCCCAGGTGAGCTCGCGCCCCTCGTTCCAGCCCTTGGCCACGACCTGCTCGACGAAGAACTCTGCGTCGCTGCGCTGGTAGCCGCGGACGATGGAGGTCCACTCCTGGATGTCGGCCTCCTGGCAGATCTCGGCAATGCGGTCGATGTCGTCGCCGGTCGGGACCGACAGGACGAGTGCGGGCAGGTCGCCGTCAGCAGCAACGGTCATCTCAAAGGAGTCCATGGAGGCCGATGCTAACGCCTCTCCCCCACCTGACTCTTGATGAGATCCTCATAATCCTCACTCTGGTCATTTCATGGGCATATGCTCGAGGGCGACGTTCCCGACGAGAAGAGCCTGAGTGACTACCGCATCCACACCTGAGAGCCGACGCCACGGTCCCGCCATCCCTCGCTGGATGCTGCCCTCGGTGCGAGTACGCAGACGCGGCGATGTCATCACGGTCGAGCAGCGCGTCCCCGCCCGTGTGGAGAGTACTCAGACACGCAGCAGTTACGACTCGGCTCATCGCGGCTACGTGGAGCACCATGACATTCCGAGCTTCGAGTCCGGTCTGGGGTCTCCGACCGGCCTTGCCCTCGTCAAGGAGCGTCTGACCATTCCGGCCAGTGCGGCACGTGAGGAGCAGGTGCGTCAAGCCGTGGACCACACCGTCGCCGCCTACGACCCGGGCACGGCAGCGCTGTCTGTTCAGCTCAGTGGGGGCATGCTGCTGCGGCTGCTGAAGACCGTCGCTGCGCTGGGAATGGCGGGGATCGGCCTGTACCTCGCCATCTCCTCCTACCGAAGCCCCTCCATCGCGCCCGCGGGCGGCCCCTTCGCCGGTATCCAGAAGGTCCTGACAGTTCTTCCCAGCGTCTTCGCCCTCGTGGCACTGGCCATCGCGGTCACCTGCGCTCGCGCCACCTGGGTCCTGCGCACTCCGAGGTTCGTGGCTGAGGAGCAGTGGGGGCTGTTGCGTCAGACCCTGACCCAGCTGGCAGGGCAGGAGCCCGGCTCGTCGCGCCCCCTGGACATTGAGGCCGGCCTGCGCCGGGATCTCATCACTCACCCGAACGGAGTCTCCCTCGCGCGAGGAGTCACCCGTGACGGGCGCATGGGTCCCCCGTGGCCGGATGCCTACGACGTCGCCAAGCGCGTCAGGCAGGGGCGGCGTGCCCTGGTCGGCATGACCATCTTCGCCTCAGTCTTCCTGCTCGTGGGGATCGTGATCTTCCTGCTGTTCATCGCCGCCGGACAGCTCACGCTCATTCCCCTGCTCTTCGGCGTCAGCATTTTCGGTGCGATCGTGTCCCACATCTCCAAGCGGTGCGACCGTCTCCTCGTGTCTTATCCCAGCACGATGCCCGGAGGAGAGGAGCCGCGAGAGCTCAGCTGGAAGGATGTCGACACCGCCTCCTTGCCCGCGTGGTGCGATGCGCGCCGACGCGAGCGCTACTGGAACCTTGCTGCGATCGTGTTCCTGGTTGAGTTCGTCGTGGCTGTTCTCGCCATATTCGCCTCTGTGACGCTGAATCAGACTGCGTTCTCGGCCGGCTCCTCCTCGCAGGAGGCTCACACCCACGCACTGATATGGAACTCGGTCCTTGCGCTGGTCGTCATCGCTGTAGCACTCGTCACCGTTGCGATCGGCAGGCTCTGGACTCAGAAGAAGGACAGCGAGCTGCGCCGTCAGGCAGGACTGGTCTGACCCTCGCGTCAGCCCGGCCGCTGAGTCTCCGCAGGCCTGCGGCGCAGGACCGGCCAGCAGGAGACCATGATGAAGCCACCCAGTAGGCCATAGGCCAGAGCCACCCACAGTCCGTGATCGTCAGCGAGCCGGCCGACAACCGGTGGCGCCAGGAGGCCCGCCAGGCGGGCCAGCCAGGACACGATGGTCAGCCCCAGCCCGGGAGGAAGCCCTTCAACGTCGTCGGCGGCGGAGTAGGTCACGGGGACGGCGACGGCGCATCCTGCCCCGGAGATCGCCATCCCCAGCAGCGTCCCGGGTACGGAGGAGACCAGGAGGGCGATACTCATTCCGAGGGTGACCAGTGCTCCTCCCCAGGCGATCACGGCCCGCTGGCCGACAGCGTCGATGATGCGGTCGCCCACCAGCCGGCCGACGATCATGGTTCCTTGAAGAGCCACCAGCCCTAGTCCGACGTGGCCGGCACCGGCGCCCTGTTCGGACAGGAGCAGGGAGGACCAGTTCATGGCGACGTCCTCGGGGAACATCGAGGCCGCGCATAGCAGTCCGACGACGATGAGCACGAGGATCGTGACCGGTCGGCTTCGACGAGACGATGTCGTCGACCTCACCTCGGGGGCGTCATCGAGCTCCTTGATCCGATCGGGGTCGCGATCATCACGATCATGGCCGGGTAGGAGCCAGCCTGCGAGCAGGGGGCCTGTCGAGAGGACGAGCAACACTGCCGCCGTCAGCACCATGTGGGTCCCCAGCCCCACTCCGGCTCCGGCCATGGCCTGCCCCATGGCTGCGCCCAGGACCGCCCCCAGCGACCACGAGGCGTGGAAGCTCGTCACGATGGAGGCGCCCCAACGGCGCTGGACCCGCAGCCCGTGTGCGTTCTGCGCGACATCGACAATGGAGTCCGTCCCGCCCACGACCAGCAGACAGACCGCCAGGGCAACCCACGAACGGGCCAGCCCCGCTCCGAGGAGCGCCAGAGCCACCACGAGCATGCCCAGGCTCGCAACCTTGGCCGAGGTCAGGCGGGAGATGAGCCATGACGCGGCCAGCCCCGCCACGAGAGCGCCGACGCTGGCTGCTGCCACAGCCTGCCCGAAGTCGCTTTTGCTCAGTCCCAGTCCCACCACGATCTCTGGGAAACGCGGAACCAGGTTGGCGAATCCCAGGCCATTGGCCAGGAACACCAGACAGACCCCGGCGCGCGCACGTAGCAGATCGGGACTGCGCCGCGTACCTGGAGAGGCGCTCAGTGAAGTGGCGGAGTGCATGGGGATTCAGTCTACCGAGGCGGGTGTCCTGGAGCCCGATACCTGTGGCCCGGTATAGGGAGTACTCCCCACCGCAGCGGGAGGGAATCGAGGTGACGAGCCCTCCCCTCTGCCCTTAGGCTGTGACTCGTACGCCGATCTGACACCAGAAAGCGCATCAGTCCGGGTGCTCTCAACCATGACGGCACCCGTTACTCCCTGCCCCGTCTTACATGGAGGATTCATGTCCTACGGAACCGGCCCCGCACCCTATGGAGGCCAGGCGCCCTATGGCGACCAACCGGCCTACGGCGGCCCCGCACCCTATCCGGGTGGTGCCACTCCCTACGGCGCCCCCAACCAGTTCGGACAGTTCGGCCCGCCACCTCTGACACCCGACATCGCCCCGCTGCCTGGAGCAAGCTTCGGTGAGGCCGTCAAGCGCTTCTTCCAGCGCTACGCCCAGTTCCGAGGCTATGCGTCCCGCTCCGAGTTCTGGTGGGTTGCGCTCTTCAATGCTCTCATCGGACTTGGCTTCTACCTCCTATTGTTCATGGTCATTGGTCTTGGTGCGGCGGCGGATGGTTCCTCAGACGATGCCGGGACCGGTACCGGTATCGGGATGATCATCGTCATGCTTCTCTACTTCGCCTATGCGATAGCTATATTCATCCCAGGCCTGGCCATCGCGGTACGGCGCCTGCACGACACTGGAAAGTCAGGACTCTGGTTGCTCATCGCTTTCATTCCCGGCGCCTCAATAGTGCTCCTGGTCTTCTACTGCTTGGAGTCCCGTCCCGACCTCTACCGCCCCGAGTGGAGCTGAACGAATCTCCCTGAGGGACGACGCATGGTCCCCGGAACCTTCTGGTTCCGGGGACCATCGTATTGGTGACGCCCGAGGGGAACGTGAACCCCACCCGGCTTATGACAGTTTGGTCGGCTGGGGTTTCGGGACTGGCATTTCGCTGGTATTCCGTGGCCCTGTGACACAGCATAGGGAGTGCTCCCCACCGCAGTGGGAAGGAACCGAGGTGACGAGCCCTCCCCTCTGCCCTTAGGCTGTCGCTCGCGCGCCGACCTGGCACCAGAAAGCCCATCAGAACGGGTATTCTCAACTATGACGGCACCCACCGCTCCCCGCCCCGTCTTATATGGAGAGATTCATGTCCTACGGAACCGGTCCCGCACCCGACGGCGACCAGGCGCCATATGGTGATCCCAACCAGTTCGGGCCCATGTCATTGGCTCCCGACGTCACCCCCCTTCCTCGTGCGCGCTTGGGAGAGGCCGTCAAGCGCTTCTTCCAGCGCTACGCCCAGTTCAGCGGATACGCCTCCCAGTCGGAGTTCTGGTGGCCATTTCTACTGCTCCAGATAGTCATCCCCTCTAGTCTCTACATGCTGGTAGCCATCATCAGTATTCCGTCAGCGCTGACGCCCGTTCCTGATACACCTGCAGCAGTGTACGTGATCTTAGGCCTATTGTTGTTCTACGAGATCGTGCTCATTACTCCGGCGCTCGCAGTGACGGCCCGTCGTCTCCATGACACCGGAAAGTCGGAGCTGTTCCTGCTTTTCTACTTCATTGGACTGGGGATCGTTCCGCTCATCATGTGCAGCATGCGCTCCCGCCCCGACCTCTACCGTCCCGAGTGGGGATGAGCGAAACCTCCCGAGGGACAAGACAATGTTCCCCGGAACCTTCCGGTCCCGGGGATCATCTGTTGGTGGTGTCCGAGGGGGGACTTGAACCCCCACGCCCGTTTAATAAGGCACTAGCACCTCAAGCTAGCGCGTCTACCTATTCCGCCACTCGGACTTGTGTTGTCTCCTCCGCCTTTCAGCGGCCCGGCCAGGCCCTCGTCCTGGCGACGCAGAGAAACTTAGCATGGCGGCCACCGAGGCCACCAAGCCACGTTCAAGTGCTTCCCATCACACTGCGGTGCTCTCGACACTCACGGTCACCTGCATGGACCAACTTGCCCCAGGCTCGATGGTGGGCGCGTGCTCTCGTACCGCCCCGCTTTCAACGCACACCATCGCAGGGAACTCGTCGTCGGCCATGTCCGGTAGCGGCGCGCTGTGCGTGGACCAGGGGTTCCACACGATCGTCGAGGGCGCGTTGCGCTTGTCGATGCCGATGGTGCGCTGATGCCCGGGATCAGTGACGGTAATCGGCTCGGCGGAGTCATAGATGCGGTCCACGGGGCCATGGATCGTCACATCGCCCTCCTGGACGTGGTGGGCCTCCTGCGGGCTGCGAGCCAGGTTGTCGTTGCAAGGGGCGCCTGCGAGCCCGCTGATGCGACTGGCGGTGACGTCGTGGACTGAGAGATAGGTGTGCGCGGCCGCCTCCACCGTGCGGGGCTCACTACCCTCGTTGCGCAGGCTGAGTCCCAGGCGCAGCGTCTGACCGACCTCGACCTCGTAGAGCGCTGTCAGGCGGTCACGACTGACGCTGAGAAGAGCGCGGACACCGCCGCCGTCGGTGCTGGTGACTGTCAGCAGCCGCCAGGGGGCGATACGGGCCCACCCGTGCTTCGGTACGGCGTCACCGTTGATGCCGACCCCGAACTCCGGCAGACACAGGGGGATTCCTCCACGAATGGCGGTAGCGCCGTCGAAGACCGCCTGCCGGGAGGTGAAGATGACCTCTGAGCCGCCGCGCGGCACCCAGGAGGTCACGGTGGCGCCGTGGAGGTAGATCTCTGCGGCCCCGGCCGGGGCGTCGATGAGGAGCCTCTGCTGTCCTCCCCGTCCTGGCCCTAACGCGGCGGTGCGGGGCAGACGCAGCTGGTTCGTCACGGCGGGGAGCGTCGGATTGCCGACATTCGGGGCGGTCATGGGGCCACGCTAGTAGGCTGGGCGTGTTTCGTCAGCCCGTTATCCAGCGAAGGACTGATCGTTCACCCCATGGCAACCAACAGCTCTCCGTCACAGGAGCCGACACAGGACGCGCCGCCCGAGGTTCCCGAGTCCTCCCAGACCTCCGACTCCCATCAGGCGGTTCAGGGAGCCAGCTCGGGGAAGAAGTCCGCCCGAGAGACCCTCAGCAGCAGTGGCCTGCTGAGCCGGCTCAAGAGCGCCCGTACGGCGCTGGACCGCGGGATCGACTGGGCGGAGAGGCGCAGGCAGGCGGACCGCGACTACCAGCTGCACTGGGAGTCGACTCCGGAGGAGGCGGAGAGCAGACCGGCCGCTCCCCCGGTGTCCACCACTCATGTGCGCGTGGCCCCCTCGGTCTCCTTCCCCGAGACGGTCACGACCCGTTCCTCGGTCATGGACTCCCTGCCCGCCTGGCTGGTGCGGGGCGGCATGGGGGCCTGGCTGGGACTGGGCATCATCATTGTCATCGGCCTGATCTTCTACGCCACCTCGCAGGTGATCCCGGTCTTCATCGGCCTGTTCATGGCATTGGTGTTCACCTCGATCCTCCAGCCGATGGTCAACCTCTTCGCCAAGATCATGCCCCGCTACCCGGCGACCTTCCTGGCACTGCTCACCACCATCGGTGCGATCGCCGGACTGGTCACGTACGTGGTCACCTCGGTCACCAGCCAGTGGAGCTCCTTGGCGTCCCAGTTCGGCGATGGCCTCAACACCATCATGGACTTCCTGGAGAATGGGCCGCTGCACCTGACGCAGCAGCAGATCTATCACCAGCTCCAGCTCTGGCTGCGCCAGGGGCAGCACTATCTGCAGTCCAATGCCCCGTCCCTGGCCTCAGAGCTGCTGTCCAACGCCAGTGCGGTCGTTGATGTGCTCACGGTCCTGGCCCTGGCACTGTTCGTCACGATCTTCTTCCTGGCCTCCGGGGGCAGGATGTGGCGCTGGTTCCTCAACGAGCTGCCTGCCACGATGCGGGAGTCGACCCACCGGGCTGCGGGCGCCGGCTGGTACACCTTCGCCGGGTACGCCCGCGGCACTGTGCTGGTGGCGCTCACCGACGCCATCATGGCCGGGATCTTCCTCCAGCTGGTGGGGATCCCGTTGGCAGCACCCCTGGCGGTGCTCGTGTTCATTGGCGCCTTCATCCCGATCATCGGCGCACCTCTGGCGATGCTCGTGGCCATGGTGGTGGCCCTGGCCTCCGGCGGCTTTGTCACCATGATCGTTGTCGGCGTGGGAGTGGCCGGGATCGGCCAGATCGAGGGGCACATCCTCCAGCCCCTCATCATGGGTCGCCAGGTCTCTCTGCACCCTGTGGTGGTCATCATCGGTGTCGCCTTGGGGACCTACGCCGCCGGTCTGCTCGGCGCGATCGTCGCGGTCCCGCTCATCAGCGTGCTCTGGTCCGTCTATTCCGAGCTGCACACCAAGGACGCCCCGGTCACTGGCGAGCTGCCCGCCTACTCCTCCCGCAAGGAGTGAGGGGCGCCGCTGTCAGCACCAGTCCCGGCTGCCGGTGCCCGGGACACCGGGAAGGACCTGGAGACGATCGGCCATGAGCGCGACGACTCCGTCGCCCTTCTCCACGGTGCCGCGCACGATGAGAGCGACGGCGCGTCTGCCAATGCTCCGGTAGCAGCGCCACATACCGGCTCGGCAGGCGACGTTGAGCAGACCAGTCTCGTCCTCCAGGTTGAGGAAGATCATACCGGAAGCAGTGTGGGGGCGCTGCCGGTGGGTGACGACGCCGGCGACGCGCACCCGGCTCCCATGCTCCTGATCTGCCAGGTCGGCTGCGCTGAGCACACCGTCGGCGGTCAGTGAGGCTCGCAGCAGCCTCAGGGGCGAGCCCTGCGTGGACACTCCGGTCAGGCTCAGGTCGGCGGCCTGGCGCTCGCGGTCGGTCATGGTCGGCAAGGTTGGGGCCTGGGAGCCGACGGCGGTTCCCGGAAGCGTGGGCTGGCACCACACTTCCGGCCCCTGGCGGGAGGCGCCACGACGTCGGCCGTGCTCATCGGAGAGGACTCCGGCAGCCCACAGGGCCTGACGGCGCTCCACGCCTAGACTGTCCAGGGCTCCTGAGACGGCCAGTGACTCAAGGCGGGAGCGGCTCAGACTCACGCGTCGTGCAAGATCGGCCAGGTCCTGGTAGGGGCCGTGAGCACAGCGCTCGGTGACGATGGCCTGCGCGGCCCGCTCCCCCAGCCCCTTGATCGGGGCCAGGCCCAGGCGCACTGCGAGATCATCGTGGATGTCCAGGGAGGATGGGGCAGCGGGATGGGGCCTCAGCGGCTCCCACTGGTCTGATGGGCCGGCGTCCTGGTGGTCTTCCCGCTGCTCGACGGTGGCCTGCGCCAGTGAGCGGTTGACGTCTGCGGGTAGGACGCGCACACCGTGGCGACGAGCGTCAGCGACCAGGGACTGCGGGGACCAGAAGCCCATGGGCTGGGCAGCCAGGACCCCGGCGTAGAAGTCCTCGGGCTTGCGCGCCTTGAGCCAGGCTGAGGCGTAGACCAGGTAGGCGAAGGAGAAGGCGTGGGACTCGGGGAAGCCGAACTCGGCGAACGACCTCAACTTGCTGTAGATCGTCTCCGCCGTGGGCGCGTCGATGCCTCTGGCTCTCATTCCGGCTATGAGCTTGTTGCGGAGGGCGTCCATGCGCTCGATGGATCGTTTGGCCCCCATGGCCTGACGCAGGCTGTCGGCCTCGGCGGGGCTGAAGCCTGCGGCGTCGACGGCGATCTGCATGAGCTGCTCCTGGAAGAGCGGCACTCCCAGGGTCTTGGTCAGGGCGGGTTTGAGGGATTCATGCAGGTAGGTGACCTCCTCGCGCCCCAGCCTGCGGCGGATGTAGGGGTTGACGGCGTCGCCCTGGATGGGGCCGGGGCGGATGAGGGCGACCTCGACGACGATGTCGTAAAACTCCTGAGGCCGGAGTCGGGGCAGGGTGGCCATCTGGGCACGCGACTCGACCTGGAAGACTCCGACCGTGTCCGCGGCCGTGAGCAGTCGGTAGACGGCCGGGTCCTCTTCGGGCAGGGTGTGCAGCCCCCAGGGACGGCCGGACTGGGAGGTGCGCAGTTCTCCTTCCGTCACGGCGTCGGGGACGGTCTGCCCCCGTTGTGCCAGCGTGGTGAAGGCCAGGCGCAGGGCGGTGAGCGCTCCCAGGCCCAGGAGGTCGAACTTGACCAGCCCGGCCTCGGCGCAGTCGTCCTTGTCCCATTGGAGGACCGAGCGGTTGTCCATGGCGGCCCAGCGCACCGGGCAGACCTCGGTGACGGGTCGGCCGCACAGGACCATGCCTCCGGGGTGGACCCCCAGGTGGCGGGGCAGTCTCAGCAGCTTCTCCGCGATGTCGAGGACCGGCTCGGGGACCTCGTCGTTCTGCCCGGTCAGTCCTCCGGGGCGCACTGAGGTCCACCGCTCCATTTGCTTGGCCCAGGCGTCCTGCACTCCGGCGGGGTGGCCGAGGGCCCGGGCGGCGTCACGGACTGCGGATCGGGGGCGGTAGGAGATGACGTTGGCGACCTGGGCGGCACGTTCTCTGCCGTAACGGGAGTAAACGTATTGGATGACCTCCTCGCGGCGGCAGGCCTCGATGTCGAGGTCGATGTCCGGGTAGCCGGCTCGCCCCGGGGACAGGAAGCGCTCGAAGAGCATCTGGTGCCTGACGGCGTCGACGGCTGTGATGCCCAGGGCGTAGCAGACTGCGGAGTTGGCCGCCGAGCCTCTCCCCTGGCACAGGATTCCCGACTGTGCGCAGAACTCGACGATGGCGTGCACGATGAGGAAGTAGCCGGGGAATCCCAGGGACTCGATGACCTCGAGCTCATGGTTGAGCACCTCCCAGGCCCGGGGGTGCTCCTGCGGGGTGCCGTAGCGGCGGGTGGCGCCTTGGCGGGTGAGCTCGCGCAACCAGCTGGCAGGTGTGTGGCCCTCCGGGACATCGGCGTCGGGGAGGTCGGGGGCGATGAGAGACAGGTCGAAGGCGAGGTCTGCGGCGAGCTCGGCGGCCAGGTCGACGGCTCCGGGACTGCGCCGGTGGAGCAGCGCCATGTCATGGGCCCCTCGCAGCCAGCGGCCAATGGGGGGCAGGTGACCGCGGGCGCCTTCCAGGTCGGTGACCAGGCGGGTGGAGGTGAGCACGTCGGCGAGGCGGGCGTCGGCTGGGCGGGCGCAACGCACTGCACCGGTGGCCACGAGGGGCAGTCGGTGGGCGTGGGCCAGCCGGGTCAGGGCGTCGGTGAGGGCGGCGTCAGTGGGACCTCCGTCCAGAGTGAGCTCAACGGCCAGGCCGATTGTGGCATCTCCTTCAACCTGCCGGTGAGCGGCGGTCGTGGGGCCGGCACCGGAGGGACGGCCTCGGTCAGGCGCGGCGAAGAGCTCGGTCAGGTGTCCCAAGCAGGTGTCTGCCGCCTTCAGATCCCAGGTGTCGGGTCGACGTGGATCCCCCAGGGCCCGACGCAAAGGGCCGTTGGCGGTACCGGTGAGGACGAGGCAGGTCCCCGCCGCCGCCTCGGTCTGGCCGGTGGGGTCGGAGCGGAGAGCCGAGGCGAGTGTGGGCAGGTCGTGGGCCGGTTCTTGACGGTGCCCTGCGTCCAGGTTGTGCCGGGAGATGGCGGACACCAGGCGGCGGTAGCCGGTGGGGTTGCGAGCCAGAACGGGCAGGTGGGAGCCGTCGGCCAGGGTGAGCTCGGTGCCGTGAATGGTGGGTAGGCCATGGGCGCGGCCTGCTTGGGCGTGCTTGACGATGCCGGGGACGCCGTCGTGATCGGTCAGGGCGAGGGCCTCCAGACCGAGCTCAACGGCGGCCGAGGCCAGCTCATCGGGCTCGTTGGCCCCGTCGAGGAAGGAGTAGGCGGAGTGGGCGTGGAGCTCGGCATAACGGTGACGTCCGGTCATGACTATGGGGGGCACCTGGAGCGTTAGAAGGGTGGGGCTTGGTCGATGAGGGGTGCGAGTTGGAGGGTGTGGGCGGCTTTGGGG
Organism: Actinomyces sp. SKVG-SVH-4(1); assembly: GCF_048514265.1. Classification (NCBI taxonomy): domain Bacteria; kingdom Bacillati; phylum Actinomycetota; class Actinomycetes; order Actinomycetales; family Actinomycetaceae; genus Actinomyces; species Actinomyces sp. SKVG-SVH-4(1). The sequence goes on from NZ_JBGEVE010000002.1 coordinate 327,133, forward strand.
TAGGGGGTGGTCTCGTAGGCTCCGGCTCTCTGGCCGGGTTGGGGGCCGCGGGTCTCGAGGCGGGGGCTGGTGCTGCCGTTGGTGTTGGTGCCGGGACCGGTGTGGTTGTGGGCCTGGTTGTCGAGTGCTCTGTCAAGGGCCCGGTTGAGGCGGTCGATGAGGTCGGGGCCGATCTGCTTGCTCAGGTCGGCTGGTACGACGGCGCCGGGGACGTGGTGCTGGTGGGGGCCGGTCTTGCGGGGCAGGCGGGTGATGGTGCCGTTGGGGTGGCGCTGGTAGACGGTCTTGTCGGGGGTGTGCCAGGACAGGATCCCGCCGGCCTGGTCTCGGGTGAGTGCCCATCCGGGGGTGTGCTTGAGGCGGTGGTGGGCCTCGCACAGGGTGGCGAGGTTGTCCAGGCTGGTGGTCCCGCCCTGACTCCAGGCGGTGAGGTGGTCGATGTCGCACCGCTCGGCGGGGGTCTGGCAGGTGGGGAAGACACAGGCCCGGTCGCGGGCGCGCACCAGGTCGGCCAGACCGGCCGGGGGACGGTAGCGGGTGCGTCCCACGTCGATCACGACTCCGCTTGCTGGGTCGGTGACCAGGCGCCTCCAGGTCCCGCCGGCGGCCAGGGCCCACGCGGTCAGGGCCGGCACCGCCGCGCTGCGCGCACCGATGCGCACCTCAGCGACCCCGGTAGCTGCAGCGGGCAACGAGGCGGCCGGCTGGGCGATGAGAGCAGTGGACAACGACGCGGCAGGCGAGGAGTCGTGAGCAGCCGAGCACGAGAAGGCGGGAGTAGCCGGGTCGGGTACAGGCAGACTCCTCCCACTGGAGCCGGGCAGACTCCTCCCATCAGTGGTGGGCAGGCCTCTCCGGTCATGCGGGGATGCTGCGTCGTTGAGAGGGTCGGGCGTGACAATGGTGGGGCTCTTGTCTGGGCTGGCTCTGCCGGACTTCGGATGGCAGGGACCTTCGGGGCGCTCAGCGCTCTCGGGAACACCACACTTAGGAGTACGGCCCTCGGGCACATAGCCCCCGTGATCGCTGTCCTGGAGCCGGTTGCCTCCGATGCTGGTGGAGGGTTCGCGGCCGCCGGGACCGTGAGCGGCTGGGGTGTGGTCGGTGGCGTCTTCTGGCTGAGCCAGGCCACCTGGGTCGGTCAGGCTGGTCAGGGGGACGGTGACTTGGACGTCGATGTGGATGCTTGCTGGGAGGGGGAGGTGTCCGGTGCCTGAGGGGGTCCACCACGGGCTGGCTGAGCCCACCAGGGAGCTCAAGCTGCTCAGGAGCCCTTCCAGAGGCACCCCGTCAGGCAGCAGCCGTGCCTGGGTAGCCGACCCGGAGAGGTTGGCCTCGGCCTGGGCTTCGCCGTCATGCTCGGCTTCCTTCGGGGAAGGCTGGGTGAAGGCGGTCTGTTGGCTGGTGCGTAGTGTGGACAGGGTCATGGCGGTGATGGCGTCGGCCCGCAGCTGGGCTGGGGTG
>NZ_JBGEVE010000030.1:0-1390 GCF_048514265.1 Actinomyces sp. SKVG-SVH-4(1)
GTCGGCGGGCGCGATCAACAGCGCCGGCGTGCTGGAGGTCGAGGCGACCGCCGCGGGCACCGACAACTCGCTGACCACGATCGTGGAGCTGGTAGAGCAGGCCCAGGCCGAGAAGGGCGACCGAGCCCGGATCGCTGACCGGATCGCCCGCCCGCTGGTGCCCGGCGTGATGGTCCTCGCCGTCCTCGTCGGCGTGCTCGGGTCCCTGCTCGGCGACCCGGAGACCTGGATTACCCGCGCCCTGGTCGTCCTCGTCGCGGCCAGCCCCTGCGCGCTGGCGATCGCGGTGCCCGTCACCGTGGTCTCCGCGATCGGCGCGGCGACCAAGTTCGGCGTCGTCATCAAGAGCGGGGCCGCCTTCGAGCGCCTCGGCGGCATCCGGCACCTGGCCGTGGACAAGACCGGCACTCTGACCCGCAACCGGCCCGAGGTAACCGCCATCGTCGCCGCCCATGGGTTCGACGATGCGCAGGTGCTTGCTTGGGCTGCCGCCGTGGAGCAGCACTCGACGCACCCACTCGCCGCCGCCATCGCCGCCGCGGGCCGGGGAACCCCCGCCGCGCAGGACGTGGCCGAGGAGGCCGGGCACGGCATCGGTGGCCTGGTCGACGGCCGCAGGGTGGCGGTGGGCAGTCCGCGCTGGATCGACGCCGGTCCGCTCAAGGCCCGGGTCGAGGACCTGGAGGCCGAGGGGCAGACCTGCGTGCTCGTCACCGTCGACGGCTTCCTGGCCGGGGCGATCGGCGTCCGCGACGAGCTGCGCCCCGAGGTCCCCGAGGTCGTGCGGAGCCTGCGCGACCAGGGCGTCGAGGTGAGCATGCTCACCGGCGACAACTCCCGCACCGCTGCTGCGCTGGCGAAGCTGGCCGGGATCGGCGACGTGCACGCCGAGCTGCGTCCCGAGGACAAGGCTCGCATCGTCGCCGGGTTCTCGGAGACGTCGCCGACCGCGATGATCGGCGACGGCATCAACGACGCGCCCGCCCTGGCCGGGGCGACCGTGGGCATCGCGATGGGCGCGACCGGCTCCGACGCCGCGATCGAGTCCGCCGACGTCGCCTTCACCGGCCACGACCTCGGCCTCATCCCGCAGGCTCTGCGCCACGCCCGCCGCGGCGGCAGGATCATCAACCAGAACATCGTGCTGTCCTTGGCGATCATCACTGTGCTGCTGCCGCTGGCGATCACCGGCGTGCTCGGCCTGGCAGCGGTCGTCCTCGTGCACGAGGTCGCCGAAGTCGTCGTCATCGCCAACGGACTGCGGGCTGCGCGTGCCCGCAAGCAATAGGTGTTCCGTCCAACGCCATAACTCAGACATGCGCTATGAGAACCCGCTCTACCTGGCTGAGGAGGTTGCTGCCCTCGACCTGCTCACCGACCAGCGCATTGC
>NZ_JBGEVE010000031.1:0-1042 GCF_048514265.1 Actinomyces sp. SKVG-SVH-4(1)
CCACCGCCACGAACAATCACAACCGGCAACCACCGGCACCAGATAAACCAGCCTCCACAAAACCCAGGGCTTGACAGCCAGCTCGTTACCGCCAGACTGATTGAGCCGACCAGCAAGCAGGACTCGTTGCGGGTCCTTGCCGAGGCGGGCCTGTCACCGGTGTCCTACGCGACAGTCAAGCGTCATCTGCCCAGCTACGCCGCTGAGGACTTCACCCGGGACCTGTCACGTCTGCTGGCCGGGTACGCCCGCATCGGCCGGGCCTCGCTGGTCCTGTTCGACGTGACGACTCTGTACTTCGAGACCGACAAGGCCGACGGCTTTCGCGAGCCGGGCTTCTCCAAGGAAAGACGCCTGGAGCCGCAGATCACGGTAGGGCTGCTCACCGACGAGACAGGGTTCCCTCTGCGGGCCGGGGCCTTCGAGGGCAACAAGGCCGAGACCGCCACCATGATCCCGATGATCAACGACTTCATGGACGCCTACGACCTCGACGACGTGGTGGTCGTGGCTGACGCCGGAATGATCAGCGCCGCCAACAAGCAGGCCCTGGAGAGAGCCGGTCTGTCCTACGTGCTGGGCTCACGCACCGCACGCGTCCCCCACGTGATCAGCTCCTGGCACGACAACCACCCCGACCAGGACGTCCCCGACGGGCTGACCCTGACCCAGCCCTGGCCCGCCGGTCCCAGTGACCAGCGCCGCGACGAGACCATCTACTACCGCTACAGCGCCGACAGAGCCCGACGCACCCTACGCGGGATCGACACCCAGGTCGCCAAGGCCGAGAAAGCCGTCGCAGGAAAGATCCCCGTCAAGCGCAACCGCTTCGTGCACCTGTCCGGCGCCACCCGGAGCATCAACCGCGACCTGGAGAAAAGGGCCCGCACCCTGGCCGGGTGGAAGGGCTACGTCACCAACCTGCCCAACCCCGACCCCGAGACAGTCATCAGCGCCTACCACCGCCTGTCAAGCCCTGGGTTTTGTGGAGGCTGGTTTATCTGGTGCCGGTGGTTGCCGGTTGTGATTGTTCGTGGCGGTG